>JBCCLN010000237.1:0-6401 GCA_039026865.1 Bacteroidota bacterium
AGAGAGCCGATGGTGCGATTTCCTGCAACTCCTTTTTTTGCATCCGGATGCCTCTTATCATCCAGGATCTGAAATTCACAACCAATCGAAGATCCTGCATCTTGATTTAATTCTGTATCTACAAAATATTTGATACCGCTATTTGCTCCTTCCGTAATTCTAAAATCTACTTCCAGAATAAAGTTTTTATACTTTTTAAAGGTAACAATGTCCCCTCCATTTGACGACTCACCCCCATCAGATGCCAGTACAGATAATTCACCATCTTCAATCTCCCATCCTTTCGCTGGAAATGCCGATAATTTGGAACCTCTCCAGCCATTGGTTGTTTTTCCATCCCACAAAAGCTTCCACCCCTTAGCTACTTGCATATCGGTCAAAGAATTATTTAAGTAACTGACCTCGGGGGCCATCATCTCAATTTCCATGAAATCATCTACTGTAATTTCGGCGAGTCGAATATTTCTCCACCTGATTTCTTTTCCTGCCAGGTTTTTATCTTTTATTGCGTGAACCTGAAGTCCAATGAATCCAGTCTCTACTACCTCCTCCAGTAAATTGGCACACTGAACTCCATTTACCCAAGTTGCTATTCTGTTTTCATAGGCAACTATTCTATATTCATTCCATTCACCCTTTTTAAAAGCATTTTTTGCCTTTGGATTATACTCCAGTGGATATCTCCATCCTTTTCTTGCTTCATCAAAAATTCCACCGGCCCACCCTCTTTCTGAATCTTCTATTTCTATCTGGGTACCAAACGGACGACCCTCTTTATAACCTTCATTTGTGTTTGTCCTAATTTGAACACCTGAGTTAAGGCCTTCACTCAGCTTAACTTCAAACTCAAGTATGAAATTTTGATAAGATTTTTTTGTGGCCAGAAAAGTATTAGGAGTACCATACTTAGATGTTCCCACGATTTGACCATCTTCAACTTTATAATCAGCTTCGCCATGAATAACGGTCCAGCCAGATAGATTCTTTCCGTTAAATACATCTTTAAACTTGGGTTCTTGAGGAGCTTGTAAGAAGCTACACAAGGTAACAAATAGAAAATATTTCATTTTCAATAGCCTTTTCTTGCAAATAGTTTAAAAGTCAACCTTCACAAGTCTATTAAAATGAAAATTTTGAAGGGGGTGCATCTTGTCTCAAATAGAGGTGGTTTTATCTCATTCAATTCATTTTAGTTATTTTTATCTTATTGTAGAGGCCCATAGTTGTGGGATAAAGAACTTTTTTAAAATGAATTACCGTTCTGTATTTACTGTGATGATCCATATTACCTGCATCAGCTATTCGATGGCTCAGCAGTTCAGATTCGATCATTTTGATATTTCCAATGAATTATCTCAAAATAATATCACGCATTTATGCGTCGACGATATAGGATATGTATGGATAGCTACCTTGGAAGGTTTGAATAGATTCGATGGATATCAGACAGTGCGATTTGATAACCGATCCGGTAAGCATAAAACTTTTAAAGGCAACCAAATTTATTCATTGGCAAACGGGCGAGCCGGAAATATTTGGGTGGTAAGTAATGATGGCCTGAACCTATATGATGCTGAATCAGAAAGTTTTAAGATCTATGGATTTACCAGCTCATTCCCAGTACATAAAACCAAAGTTATTAAAGAGGACAGCAATGGGTTTCTCTGGCTTAGTGATGGAAATAAATTGAGCTATTTTGACCGTAAAAGTTTGAATTTCATAAGCGTATCTATCAATTCAAGCATTGAGTCAGTTTTACCTTTGAAATCAAATATTCTTCTATCAGGTAGCGAAGGTGTTTTTAATATTTCCTTCGTTGGTGATACTCTTGATGTAGATCATATTTATAAAGATTCAGTGTTTGGTCTTACAAAATCAATCGATGACCAACTTTATGGTATAAACAGTAGTAATATTCTTCGATGGCCAGATCTTTCAAAAAGTCCTGAAATTATTATGGATTTAAAAGAAGGGGATCTTCCCTTAATTACGAAGGAAAATCTTAATGCCTTTATTGTCAAAGAGAATGAAATCTGGATAGGAGGAACTTACCCATTGATAAACATTCAGGTTGAATCCAAAGCAACGCAAATATTCAATTATGACAAAGACAATCCCTTTTCATTCCAGGGTTACATCGTAAAAAATCTTGCCATAGATGAGTACCAAAACCTGTGGATAGGAACTTCAAAACATGGCCTAAACCTATTAGAAAAAAGAAAAAATCAATTTAGCTACTACAACTGGGGCAGTGAAGACAGGAATCAGGATATTGATCCTGTAAGATCTATACTTAAAGCCAAATCAGGTGACCTTTGGTACGCAGTAGATCGAATTGGAGTCGGGATACATAAAAAGAATGGTAGCCATGAATTTTATGATAGCTTCAATGATTGTGACGGTACTGTTTTCGATCTGAAAAGGGTCAGATCTATTTTTGAAGATTCTGAAGGTACCATCTGGATTGGTGGACTTGACGGGCTCGCACTTTATAATCCTCTGGAGGATCGAATTGAATTAGCCAAGTGTCAAAACGAATGGGAATGGCCCTATCATAGTTATGTTATCAAGGAGTTTAAGAAAGGAGAACTAACTATTTCCGGAAAGCCAAACCTCCTAGCCATTGTAGACCTCAATCAAAATAAATTAAAAAAATATACTCTGGATAATGGCTCCGGAACTATTAGGGATATTATTATCGATGGAAAGGGAAATCACTGGGCAGCACTTAACAATGGCTTTTTTAAAATTAATCTAGGGAAAAATGACTATCAATTAATAAGTTCTAAAAATTCAAAACTTAGCAATGACAAGGTCTACAATCTCTTATTGCACCATGATTCCCTCCTTATTGCAACCAACTCCGGACTGAATATTTACGATATTAACCAAGCGTCCATTGTGAAGAGCTTTTATCAAAGGGATGGCCTGGTCAATGATATTGTTTACAGCTTAAAGAAAGACGAACAGAATAGAGTTTGGATAAGTACCAATAGTGGTATTAGCATGCTAGATCTTAATAATCTATCATTTACTAACTACCTGGAAGAAGACCATTTTCTCGATGATGCTCACTATCAAAGTGACGATGGAAATATTTTTTTTGCAGGCTATGACGGAATAACCTCTTTTAACCCCATTGAAATAGTATCTCAGACCTTCAAATCCGATGCGGTAATTGAAAATTTCTATCTTTTCAACGAGTTAGTAGCTCCAAATTCTCCAATAGATGAAGACGTTATTCTTCCGACATCAATTTCCAAAGTTGAAACCTTGAACTTAAAACACACGCAGAACAGCTTCTCTTTTGATTTTAACGCATTTCCATTTAATTATCCTAACAACAATAAATTCAGATATAAATTGATTGGACAAAATGACCAATGGGTTTACCCTAGATCCAATAGATTTGCCTCCTACTCCGGGCTGCCCCCTAAACAGTACGAACTTCAAGTACAGGTGAGTCAGGGCAAAGAAGTCTGGACAAAGTCCACTGTTCTTAAGATCAATATTATACCTCCTTTTTGGCAAAGGGCCTGGTTCCAGTACCTAGCCTATTTCGTTCTCATTATATCAATTTATACCGTTTATCGCTTGAGGATTATGAACATTCGAAACCGAAATAGAATGCTAAATCAAAAGGTAAAAGAGCAAACATCCGAACTTGTCGAAAACAACAAGCAAATCCTGAAGCAAAAAAATAAAATTCAAAAATTTGCAAAACAACTGCATGAAGCCGATGAGGCTAAGCTTAGGTTTTTCACCAATGTTTCGCATGAATTTAGAACACCGCTTACCTTGATTTTAGGTCAGCTCGAAAATCTTGACGGGAAACATTCGCATCAGGCGATAAGATCGATAAAGAATAACTCACTAAGGTTGCACAGATTAGTGGAGCAGTTGATAGATCTAAGGAAGTTAGATAGCGATCAAATGAGGCTTTCTATAAGTCATAATGATATTGTGTCATTTACTAAGAATATATTAGATTCATTCTCTTTTGCTGCGGATCAAAAGAAAATCAAACTATCTTTTAAAGCTAGTTCTGATTCTATAATGCTTTGGTTCGATATGGATAAGATGGACAAAATTATTTATAACCTTATCTCGAATGCACTTAAGTATACCCCTGAACACAAATCTATTTTCGTCGGTATTTCAAAGGAGCAGTATGGTGTGGCTATTTCAATCAAAGATGAGGGAATAGGAATAGAAAAAAGTCATTTAGGTAAAGTCTTTGAGAGGTTTTACAGGGGAAATCAAAACTCTATTGAAGGTCATGGAATCGGATTATCCCTGGTGAAGAGTTTTGTAGAAATACAACACGCGGAAATTCAAGTTACAAGTTTGAAAGATCAGGGTACGGAATTCTTACTATCATTTAAAGGAGGGAAAAAACACTTCTGTGAAACAGAATTAATCACAAATGATGATGCGAAAATACCCTATGCAGATCATGAAATTCAAAATTTACCGGATACTTGGGAACCCTATAACGCAGGGAAAGAAATTCTTGTGGTAGAAGATAATATAGACCTAAGGCACTTCATCAAACAGGTGCTAAGCAAATACTATCGAGTTATCATAGCCAAAAATGGCTTGGAGGCATTAGAAATACTGGAAGAAGTACAACCGGAGTTGGTAATATCAGACGTTATGATGCCAAAGATGGATGGCATTACTTTTTCAAGAAAAGTAAAGCAAAATCCCTCTACCAATACAATTCCAATTATTCTTCTGTCTGCTAAAAACGATACCGAGACTAAAATTGCTGCTTTGAAAATTGGAGTGGAGGGGTTTATGGAAAAGCCTTTTAGCACACAGTTTCTATTACTTCGGGTGAATACCATTTTATCGAACAGGGCAAAATACAGACAATATATTGTAGAACATGATTCAAAGTCTACTAGCTCTAATCAGCTAAATCAAATTGATAAAATCTTCTGGAAACACATCACCGGATTTATTAATGAAAACCTGTCAAATCCTCATCTGTCTGTGGAAAATATGAGTAGCGAGATGAATATGTCTAGAGCCAGTTTCTACCGAAAATTCAAGTCTATTTCCGGAAGTAGTCCTGGGGACCATTTGCGTAAGGTCAAGTTGATGAGAGCAAAAAATCTTTTAATTGAAAGTGACCTTTCAATAGCGCAAGTGTCGGATGCCGTAGGATTTCAGAGTATATCCCATTTTAGAAGAAGCTTTAAACAAGAGTTTCAAAAAACACCCTCACAGCTAAGGACTCCTGATTCCTACCTTGCTAAAGTTGGAAATAATTAACTATTCAAATAAGGGTAACTGTCTCGATATACGTCCTATTGGTAAGACTTGTCTTACTTAAATAATATGTGATGAAAAAATTTTACTCAGGACTATTTTTATTAACATTCACAGTCTTCTCCGTGACGCTTAAGGCCCAAACGGAGGTTATGGTGTCACCAGGAGATTCGACTCTTGACGCGGCTGTCTTTGAAGCGGCAGAAGCTGGCAACCTTAGCACAACGACTTTTGTGCTCCAAAGAGGAGGTGAATACATAATCGGAGATCGTATCAATAACGAGGTAGATGGAATAGCCTATGATCTAACCATTGTAGCTTCGGAAGGCGCAGGTAGTAGACCCATATGTCGCCCAAAGTTTGGTAACGACAGGCCTTTTGACCTGGATGGAGCTGATGCGACTGTTACATTAACCGGACTATTTATTACGGGTATTTCTACAGATCCGGATGATATTCAGGATAACCATATGATCCGGTTGGATGGAGATAATTTGGATGTTATTATTGACGATTGTCATATGGATGGTAATTATAGGTCCGGCATCCAGGTACGGAACGACGGTGGTTCCTTAATCGTCCGAAATTCAATTATATCGAACATCATTGGTGTGGATACCGAATTAGACGACCCAAGAGGTATGGGAATTAGGTTTTCAGGAGATACTGAAGTGACTATTGAAAATACTTCATTCTACAACATGGACGACTCCGGATTCACCAACACCGAAGGCGCGGTTACCAGTTCGATAAGCATTAACAATTGTACGTTCGCTAATATTGGCCAGGATGGTATAAGAATTGACGAAGCCCCTAATGCAACGATAACAAATAGTATGTTCGCCAATGTCGGAATCTTCCGTAACCTAAATCAAAATGCAGATAGTGTTTTTGTAATTCAATTGTTAGATTCGATGTCTACCAATTATACTATATCTAATAATACCGTATTTATTGATACAGCAACTTATTTAGATCCGTTCCTGGATACACTTATCCAAGTTAGGACCTTCAACAGCCTGGCAGCCGCTGTTGCGGACGAATCCACTTTTCTTAGCGAGGCAATTGTATTTAACAACCTACCGGATGGATTTGACACATCAGCTTCGGATAAAAGTGGTTGG
>JBCCLN010000238.1:0-6390 GCA_039026865.1 Bacteroidota bacterium
AAAGATACTGCGGTAAAGCCCATCCCAAACGATCGGGCGCTCACACCAATATTCATGAACTCATTGCTGTATTTAGGTGTATTGTCTCTTTCATTTCCATCATTTTGAGCAATCAATTGGATGGAGAACAGTGTAACAATACAACTAAAGACACCTACTTTCATTTTTCTCAAAAACAAGAGTAAGTTAGCTTTTTGATCTTTTAATGAATAAGCCAATTCGTTTAAAAGCTCTGTGTCAATGATCAATCCATTAGTATGAGATGATTATTATAAGAATAATAAGATTTTATAAGACTATAACCGGAGAAAAAATCAACCGGGAAAATTGATCAAAAATTTTCTGCCTAGTACTTGGCCATACATAGTACCTTTTCGTATACATTATTAAATCAGACCATGCTGAAGAGAATTGTGGATAGACAGTGATATGAAAATCGAAAATACACGAGTTCAGATGAGAAAAGGGATATTGGAGTTCTGTATTTTACATATCATATCCAGGGGAGAAGTTTATGCGTCAGACATGCTAGATGAACTTACTTCAGCCAGAATAATGGTTGTGGAAGGAACTCTGTATCCTCTATTAACAAGACTCAGGAAAGCAGGACTTGTGGACTACAAATGGGTAGAGTCCAGCTCAGGCCCTCCACGTAAATATTACAAATTAACAGAAGACGGTCATCAATTCCTGGAAGGACTAGATCAGACCTGGTCTGAATTAGTCAATTCCACCAAGAAAATAATCGCTAACAAAAATCTAGAGAAAAAATGATTGAGTTGCATCGTTTCCCTATGCAACGCTAAAAGCTTCTACTATGAAAAAAAATATAAGCATTAATATTGGAGGTATCATTTTCCATATAGAGGAAGATGGTTATGAGCAGTTAAAGAACTACCTGGATTCTATTAACGCCTATTTCTCATCGTTCGATGAAAGCAAAGAAATCGTAGAGGATATTGAAGGTCGGATAGCAGAGATCTTCCTCGCAAAACTGGATGAAGGCAAGCAGATCATCATCAAAGAAGACGTAGAAGAGCTCATCGCTACAATGGGCACCACCAAGGATTTTGATGCCACCATCGAATCTGAGCCGAAAGAGGAAAAAATAAGCAATGAAGAAGAAACGTTTCAAGAAGAGCAACCGAAAGAGGAGACTGCTTATGAAAAAGCCAAGCGACTTTACAGGGACAATAAGCGAAGAGTAATTGGCGGAGTCGCATCCGGATTGGCCTATTACTTTGGTGTGGACTCCATTTGGATCAGATTATTGATGATCGCCTTACTTTTCAATGTTTTCTTCTGGGGACTAAGCAGCTTTATCTTCATTTCATATATCGTACTATGGATAGCAGTCCCTGGAAATGATAATCTGGAGGAAGATAAAACAGTCAAAAAGCTCTTTAGGAATACGGACGACCAGGTACTTGGCGGGGTAGCCAGTGGAATTTCTTCGTACTTTGGCATAGACCCAGTAGTTATGCGTGTCATTTTTGTGATTTCAATCTTTCTGGGTGGCGCTGGACTGATTGTTTATTCGATACTTTGGATTATCGTTCCGGAGGCTAAATCTATCACCGAAAAAATGCAGATGCAGGGCGAACCGGTGACCCTTTCTAATATTGAACAAAATGTAAAGAGACGTTTCAAGGTAAAAGAGGGCGAAGAAAGCGCTTTCCTCAAAGTACTGTTGTTTCCCTTTAGGGTGATAGCGCTCATATTTAGCGCATTGGGAGAGTTTCTAGGTCCATTTTTAAAATTTGCGGTTGAAGCGCTGCGAATCGCTGCCGGAGTGTTACTGGTTTTCCTGGGATCAGTTCTTATGCTTGCTTTTACCATAAGCCTCGCCGTATGGTTAGGAATAGGTGGTACCATGGAAAATTGGCTTTATTTCGGAGATTTTCCCGTCGATGAATTTTTTAGCTCACTGGGAACAATCGCAGTTATTTCATCCTACTTTACGTCTATTATTCCTGCACTACTCATTGCCCTAATCGGACTTTCTATCATACTTAAAAGATGGGTAACCAAAGCATACATAGGTTGGAGTCTATTTGGATTATGGATAATAGGAATGATTGGCCTGGCTGTAACGGTTCCTCAGCTTGTTAGCAATTACAGTGCGGAAGGTTCTTATAACGAAGAAAAAACCTTTGTCGTAGGCGATGCTATGCCAACCTTAAGATTAAATGATTTAAAGCTTAGAAGATATAGCAATGTGGATCTAGAAATAAAAGGGCATAAAGAACGTACTTTTTATAGACTTAAATTGGATTTTGAATCAAGGGGTTACTCAAAAACGGATGCAAGAAATAATGCAGAAGCTGTTAATTACTTCGTCACCAGGAAAGGAGAAGACTTTTTCTTTGACTCAGATATTACTTTTGCAGACGCTCCCTTCAGATTCCAGGATGTGAGCGCCACATTTTATGTTCCCTACAATAAGGTCTTTCAGATAGATTACAACCTAAAAGAAATCTTACAAAACTCACTATGGATGTATGACTACTCCGCTCCTGATATGGAAGATAATGAGTGGGTTTTTGAAAGAGACGGCACGTTGGTTTGCCTAACCTGTGAAAAAAAGGGAAAGGAATCTTATGAGAACTATCAGGGGGACACCAAAAAAGGATCGGATGATGGTCAATTGTATCAGTTTAAAGATTTTAACGAAGTGAGACTTGTTTCCATGTTTGATTTTGAAATTGAAAGAGGAGACGATTACACCGTGAGCCTGGAAGGGGATGAAGATGAACTGGATGAGGTATTGATTAATCAAAAAGGAGATGAACTCGAGATCAAATATAAAAAAGATTGGGAGTGGTGGAAAAACAGAAAACGAAGAGACCGCATTAAAGTATTCATCACCATGCCCGTGCTAGAACACTTAGATATTTCTGGCGCTTGTGAAGGCAAAGTCCGGAACTTCAACAACTCAGATATAAGCTTTGATATTGCGGGTGCTTCAGAAGTCTGGGCAGATATCTCACCAGACTATTTAGGTGCTGATTTGAGTGGCGCCTCTAAACTTATCTTAGAAGGAACAGCCTCCGAATTGGAAGTAGATTTAAATGGCGCATCCAAACTGGATGCCTTTAACTTTCGCGTTGAAAATGTGGATGTAAGGGCTTCAGGAGCTTCAGGAGCAAAAGTTTACGCAGAAGACGAGTTAGTTGCTAATGCCTCAGAGGCAAGCACGATCAGATATCGCGGAGCTGCAAGTGTTAATTCGGATAGTAATGGTCTCAGCTCAGTAAAAAGAGACTAATAATTACTGAGGTCTTCTAATTAATCCATGGATTAATTAGGTTTTAGTTCCCCTGCGTTTGGTTAGCAGGGGATTTTTTATGCTGTTACCAATGAATAGGCACGCGGCTTCCCTCCAAACATTTTCTTGGTCTGCGACCATACCTCTTCAAACAAATCAGAACGTCGGTATTTTTCCAGGTCAGCTTCACTATCCCACTTACTAAAAGTATAAAAAACGTGGTCAAGCTTAGAGTCTTTGCAAAGCTCCACATGATTACATCCTGGAAAGTCTGCAATCCTGGCTTTTACCGTTTCGAAGAAAGTGACAAAATTGTCTACTTTTTCCTCTTTGAAATCCATCCTTACAATTCTTATAAGCATATTCTCTTAGGTATTAAATTCAATGATCACCGGAGCATCTATCCCTAGCCCCAGCAGCTCTGAGGCATTTCCTTTATTAATTCCAATCTGTAAATTCCCGGAAGAGTTGAAAAGAACAAAACAATCTCCTGATTCCACATCCGTAAAGTATGCATGAAAACCATCAAATGCCTCCCTGCCGAAGCGAATAGTATGTGAGGTGTAGTTTTCATTAATCTCCTGTATCTTTTTTACATCGGTTTGCTTAATGTTGGTAATCAGGTTTCCGTAGTGATCGATGCTGATTACGTTTCCGGCAATTTCTCGTTTAGTAATTTTAAGTCGTCGTGGATATAGCTCCAGGATGGATTCCGCTGATTCACCTAATTTCTCTATCGATTCACCCTGAGCCAACGCTAACGCTGCTTTTGTTAATTCCACTTTTGCTGGAAAGGTAGATACCTTATGACTTAGCCTTCTAATTGTTTTCGCTTTCATATTTGAAATAAGGCTAAATAATCCCGAATCAAAGCCCACAAAGTAATGACCTTCCAGCACCAAAGCTATGGGGCGAGACTTTTTTCGCATAGCATCAACGGCTACTAAATGAACCGTTTTCTCGGGAAAATCCATGTAAACATGCTTTAACACATAGGCAGCGTGCGCGATATCAAAAGGTTTAATATCGTGAGTGATATCTACAATCACCTGCTGGGGATCACTGGATAAAATTGCAGCTTTTACGGCCGCAACGTAGTGATCGGTGGTTCCAAAATCGGACATGAAGGTGATGACCGCCATTTTGATGCAGAAGCGTTTACATTTGTAAAAACAAAAGTATAAATTTTACTTCCTGAAAGAATGAACTCACAAGATGAGATTTTATAAGTAGGGATGAAGTTGAGACAAAATTATTTTAAAACAAATACTTCCTGAGTTTGCTCTGAAGTACTTTATTATTAAAATCTATTGCTCGAAAAAGTCATTAAACTGGAAAATGTTTCGCTCGTGGATTTTCTGGGAGTTGAAAACCAAAACATAAAGGCGTTAGCCACTGCTTTTCCCAACAGCAAAATCGTAAGCCGCGGAAACGAAATTCAAATTAAAGGATCTGCTCCTCAAATCTTAAAAATCAACGAAATTCTAAATTCTCTCCTCTCCCACTACCATGAGTATGGAAAGGTGACCAATGAAAATGTAAAAGATTTTGTCACCAATGAAGAAGACACCATTAGTAGAAAAGGGCACAGCAAAGTCTTGGTGCATGGAACTAGAGGAATCCGAATTGCCCCTAAAACCGCCAATCAAAGAAAATTGGTGGAAATGGTAGAGAAAAATGATTTGGTATTTGCAATAGGACCTGCTGGAACAGGCAAAACTTACATCTCGGTAGCGCTAGCAGTCCGGGCTTTAAAAAATAAGGAAGTCAAAAAAATTATCATAACACGTCCTGCCGTAGAAGCGGGCGAGAATCTCGGGTTTTTACCCGGTGACTTGAAGGAGAAAATTGATCCTTACTTAAGACCTATTTACGATGCACTGAACGATATGATTCCTTCCGAAAAGTTGAGATACTACAAAGAAAATGGTATGGTTGAGATCGCTCCACTAGCTTATATGAGAGGAAGAACACTGAATGATGCCTATGTTCTCTTGGATGAGGCGCAGAATACCACGCCTATGCAAATTAAAATGTTCCTTACCCGAATGGGGCCGGATTCAAAAGTGATCATAACAGGTGACCGCTCACAGATTGACTTACCCCGAAAACAAGTATCAGGTTTGATTGAAGCCATAAAGGTCCTGAAAGACGTAAGAGGAATCGGTTTTATAGAACTGGACGATAAAGACGTGGTGAGGCACAAACTTGTTAGAGCAATCATCAAAGCATATAAAGCACATGACCTACAGGGTGATTAAAGCGCAGACTGAAGCAGAAAAAAAGAAAGCATTTGCTATCCGTGAAGAAGTGTTCGTAGTGGAACAAAAGGTACCGACAGAAGAGGAGTTCGATGAATACGAAGGGGTATCCCATCACTTTGTGGCTTTGGATGAAGACGATGAACCAATTGGCTCCGCCAGATGGAGGCAAACGGATAAGGGAATAAAACTGGAAAGATTCACGGTGAAAGAAAATCTGAGAGGAAAAGGACTGGGAACCAAAATTGTGCAAACAGTACTGGATGATATCTCTGGCAATACAGAAAAAGGAACCTACCTCTACATGCACTCACAGTCAGATGCGGTACCTCTTTACACAAAGTTTGGATTTCAAAAAAAAGGAGACCTGTTTGAAGAATGCGGGATCATGCACTATTTGATGTGGAAGGAATTGTAAAAGATACTTATTAAAAATCAGTACTCAAACGATGGTCTCAGGAACCCGTTTCATACAGTTTTCTCCTTCCCTGAACTCAGCTCTTCGAGATTTGTCATCTCGAAGCATAATCACTGAATGTATCATTCTGACCATACTAACCCGAAAAATTCGGGTGTTATTCATTGAGATGATGTAACACGTGGAATAAGAGATAATTGATTTCGAATGAGAGGACAACATCGTTCCCCAAATTTGCGGAATTAAAAATCATTCAGTATGGATATTAAACTACGGTAACTCAATTACTTGAATCAACCCGCCACAAGTTGTGGTGAATAATGCAGTCATCCAAAAAAAGGGTTTTTCCCTAAAACAAAATACATTGATAAGTTTGAGTTATCGTGCAGTAGAGGCCGTTTTTAACACGGTTAGGTAAATAACCTTAATGCAGTCAGGCTCTG
>JBCCLN010000239.1:0-6363 GCA_039026865.1 Bacteroidota bacterium
AAGGCGGGTTTTTCAAAGGATTCTATTATAAAGGTCACAGTGCACAACCCACCATCCCTCCCAAGAGTCGATTGGAAAGGAAAGAGGCGCAAAAGGGAAAGGTAAAAAAAACGCTTTTTAACGAAAGGAGCCAAAAAGGCGAAACTCGCCATCACCTCCACTCAACGCATTGCTGCCACCGACCTACCCGAAGGCAGCGTTTTCAAAGGGTACAAAAGATGTATTCGCCAGGAGTTGCAAATCCAAGCAGCGACGATTTGCTATGAATTGGAACAGTGGCAGGCTCCTCTGATGGAAGCTACCATTACGCAAAGTTGCCGGATTAGTTAGTCGGTACCGACTTTGGCCCCTCCCTAAAGCGTTATATCCTCTACCAATACCATCAATGCCGTGTTACTCAACCCCTATGGTTAGAACAATTACGAGCGTGGGGCATTGCCATTTCTTCCGGTCAATTGAATAACCTCCTCATCCATGGGTATGAAAGATTCTATGAGGAAAAAGAAGCCTTGCTCCTCTCGGCTAAACTCCATCGTCCTTATCAAAACAACCTCACCCCACCACCCGAAAGCGCATTGAGGCCGATTTTGATCACCTCTGCAATGGGCAAACTGAATGGATCGACCTGAAAAAAGGACTGGATAAACTCAAAACGTACAAAGAAGAACTGCTTATCTGCCTTAACCCAAAAAATTCAGGTGTTATTCATTGAGATGAGGTAACACACTGAATATAAAGTAATTGATTTCGAATTAGAGGACAACATCGTTCCCCAAATTTGAGGAATCAAAAATCATTCAACATGAAGATCAAACTACTGTAGATCAATTACTTGAATCAACTCGCCACTATTTCTGGAGAATAATCCTGGTTAACTATCCAGCCACTCCGCTACACAATAACCAGAGCGAAAGGGATATCAGAGAGTAGGTGAAAAAAGGAAAAATCAGTGGATCTACCAGAAGCCCCAATGGAAGAAAGGCCAGGGACACCTTTGCTTCCCTGAAAAAAACGTGTAGAAAGTTGGATGTCTCTTTTTGGGATTTTCTCTATGACCAACTGACGGGAAGTAATAAAATTGGCTATCTGCCGGAGTTGCTCTCCCGTAAATTAACCTCCACCTATTGAGAAGTTACAATCCGCCACTATTTGTGGTGAATAATGCGGTTTGAGGTGAGGAGTTAATTTTTTTGATAAAAAGAGTTTTAAATGAAATTTGTGAAGAAGTAAACCCTCATTTTAACTTTAAATGAAATGAAAAAATTGAAGAGGCTGTTATTAAGAATTCTGAAATGTTAAAAACGCTAAAGCTGAAAGTCTGTGGCATGCGAGATGCAAAGAACATTAAAGGATTGATGAATCTCAAACCTGACTTTATGGGTTTTATATTTTATCCTGAATCGCCAAGATATGCGCAAGATCTAGACGAGGAGCTTATGGCGAAGGTGCCCTTAAGTATTGATAGAGTAGGGGTTTTTGTGAATGAAGAAATTCATAAGATCCTTGCTCTAAGCCAGAAGTACAATTTAACATATGCACAACTTCATGGTGATGAGAACCTTAATTATGCTACAGAGCTAAAAACAAAAGGAATCAAAATTATTAAGGTATTTAGAATAAAGGATTCTATTCCAAGTGCAGCTCTCAGGTACGTTAATATTGCCGATTACTTACTATTTGATACCTACGGAACAGGCTATGGTGGTTCTGGGAAGCATTTTGATTGGAACATCTTGAAAAATCACGACATTAAGGTTCCCTTCTTACTAAGCGGTGGGGTGCAAATTGAAGATATAAATGAGATTAAATCAATGAAATTACCGATGCTGGCAGGCTTGGATGTTAATAGTAAATTTGAATTAGAACCTGGATTAAAAAATTTAGAGTTAGTAAAAGAATTAAAGAATAAGTTATGAGTCATCAAGTGAATGAAAATATGAGCTATCAGGTGAGTGAAAAAGGATACTATGGAAAATTTGGCGGAGCGTACATTCCGGAAATGCTCTATCCTAATATTGAGGAGCTGCGTCAGAATTATTTGTCCATAATCGAATCAGATCAATTCAGGCATTCATACCATCATCTACTAAGATCGTATGTTGGAAGGCCCACTCCACTTTTTTTGGCAGAGCGTCTTTCGGAGAAGTATAAAACTAAGATTTATTTAAAAAGGGAAGATTTGTGCCATACAGGTGCTCATAAGGTGAATAACACAGTGGGACAAATTCTTCTTGCTCAAAAACTAGGAAAAGAAAAGATCGTTGCTGAGACCGGGGCAGGGCAACATGGCGTAGCAACGGCAACAGTTTGTGCCTTAATGGGCATGGAGTGCATTGTTTACATGGGTGAGATGGATATGAAACGGCAAAGGCCTAATGTAGAACGAATGAAAATACTTGGTGCTGAAGTAAGAGCGGCAACTTCAGGCAGCAAAACGTTGAAGGACGCAACCAACGAAGCCATGCGTCACTGGATCAACAATCCCGAAGATACGCATTATATCATTGGATCAGTGGTAGGACCACACCCTTATCCGGATATGGTTGCTCGCTTCCAATCGGTAATTAGTGAAGAAATTCAAAATCAGTTGCAAGAATCAGAGGGCAAGAACCATCCCGATCATATTATCGCATGTGTAGGAGGCGGGAGTAATGCAGCGGGGGCATTTTATCATTTTCTGGAAAGTGAAAAAGTAAACCTTATTGCTGCGGAGGCGGCCGGTTTAGGTATAGCCACAGGTCAGTCCGCCGCTACTACACAACTAGGAAAGTCAGGGGTGCTCCACGGTAGTCGAACGTTGCTGATGCAAACATCCGACGGTCAGGTTATTGAACCATACAGTATTTCTGCTGGATTGGATTACCCCGGAATCGGCCCTATGCATGCGCACCTATTTGATGCAGCCAGGGCCGAGTTTTTTGCGATTACGGATGAAGAAGCAATGGCTGCGGGTATAGAATTGAGTAGGCTAGAAGGAATCATCCCCGCTATTGAAACGGCACATGCGTTGGCTGTTTTTGCTAAAAGAAAATTTGCTGAGAATGAGATCATAGTTTTAAACCTCTCAGGAAGAGGAGATAAGGATTTGGAAACGTACATTAAATGGGGAAAATATTAGAGAGATGAGTGCCAATCAACGAGTCATGAACCGGATAGATTTTACCATGTCAGAGAAAAGTGAAATCTTAAATGTCTATTTTACTGCCGGATATCCAAAAATTGAAGATACCATTCGGATTGCCAAGAGCTTACAGGAAGGGGGAGCAGATATCTTAGAAATAGGAATACCATTCTCTGATCCAATTGCAGACGGTCCAACGATTCAGGAAAGCTCAACCCAAGCTTTGAAAAACGGGATGACGTTAACCAATTTGTTTGAGCAACTGACTGATCTGCGCAAAGAAGTAGTACTTCCGGTTTTGCTTATGGGGTATGTCAATCCTATTATTCAATTCGGTATAAAGGAGTTCTGCAAAGAATGTGAACGAGTGGGAGTAGATGGGATCATCGTGCCTGATTTGCCCATCCAGGAATACCTAGATGAATACCAAGAACTTTTTCAGGTACATGGTCTTTATAATATTTTCCTTATTAGCCCGAATACTAGTGAAGAACGTATTCGATTAATTGATGAGCAATCAAACGGGTTTATATACATGGTTTCTTCTTCCAGCATCACGGGAGCAAAAAAAAGAATAGATACAAGACAGATAGCCTATTTTGATCGCATTCGAAAGATGCATCTGAAAAATCCAAGGCTCATCGGTTTTGGAATTTCAGATCATGCGTCTTTCAAGAAAGCATGTGAGTTTGCTGAAGGTGCAATTATTGGAAGTGCGTTCATAAACAACCTGAAAAGAGACACTTCCAATGAAGCAATTATAGATTTTGTTAAAAGTATCAAACAGTGATTGTACAGTTAGATAAGCAAAGTGATGGTGAGGTCAAGGAAAAGGTGATGAATACCTTGTCTTCTTTGAAATATAAGACCACTGAAGTAAATACTCAGTTTGGGAGTTACATTATAGGCACTGGAGAAAAAGCATATGATATACGCAACATTGGTCATCTGGAGGGAATCAAGGACATTCATATTGTATCTGATGACTATAAGTTGGTTTCTTCTAAATGGAAAGTAAGTAACACCATCATAGATTTAGGAGACGATGTGAAAATTGGGTGCGATCATTTTGCTTTGATGGCTGGTCCCTGTAGTATAGAGGGTGAGGAAAATATTGTAGATACCATCCATTTTCTTAAAGAGAACAACATTAAAATCATGAGAGGTGGTGTATACAAGCCCAGGAGTTCCCCTTATTCGTTTCGAGGTTTGGGCATTGATGGATTAAAGCTTTGGCACAATCTGGCAAAAGAAAATGGCATAAAAATCATTACCGAAGTAATGCAAGTTTCTCAGATTGAAGCCATGCATGACTATGTGGATATATTTCAAGTAGGAGCTCGGAATACCCAAAACTTCAATTTGCTAGATGAACTAGGCAAAATAGATAAACCGGTGATGATCAAAAGAGGTATTTCAGGAACCATCAATGAATTGCTTCAAAGTGCTGAATATGTTTTTTCAGGAGGTAATGAAAGGCTGCTGTTGTGTGAACGCGGCATTCGGACTTATGAGAGGGCTTCGAGAAATACGTTTGATATTAATGCCATCCCAATTCTTAAAGAGAAAACGCATCTGCCGGTAATAGCAGATCCCTCGCATGGCATTGGAATAAGAGATCATGTAAGTGCTGTAGCGTTGGCTTCAATTGTCGCAGGGGCTGACGGCGTGATTTTTGAAACGCATGGTCAACCTGAAGAAGCGTTTTCAGATGGACAACAAACATTAGATTTTGAAGAGAGTACACGTTTGATCGAGCAAATCAATAAACTTAGGAAGGTTTTGGTTTAATAAAACAGGTTGATGAAAGGATACAGAAGAAGGCTTCAACTCAGCCTTGGCAATTTTTGATAGCTTACTATTTATTTGCATTTTTCTTGAATTCTAAGTTTCTACAGATTGTTTTTATGTTGCTGATTTGCAGGTTGTCATGCAGTACGGTTATTTTTGATTTCCTATGCCTTCTATAATTTCAATTAAGCCCACGGTGCAGTAAGCTTCTGGCTATACACTTAATTTTTAGGAAGGGTTACTGACTTATTTGAAAAAGCATGTTTTACTGTATATAGACTTATATCCAGAGCTAGAGCAATAGCATATAAAATTTCTCTGCTTTAGACAGATTTTGTGATTCGTGATGATCAAATAGTTAGTGTCTGAGAAAGACGAATGCTATTGACGCTTGCGGCATAGTTTTTTAGTGAAAGACTCAATCGAACCGATTTCAATGGGTGAAATCCAATCGTCAATTTTTTCAAAATTTCTTCTGATTTTTGAATAAATAGAATGTGAACCTATGGTTTTATTGAGTAACGAAGAATTGGGCCAAAAGACAGGTTCTTCAAAGGAATCTAATATTCATATTGAATGATTTTTAATTCCTCAAATTTGGGAAACGATGTTGTCCTCTTATTCGAAATCGATTACCTCCTATTTCACGTGTTACATCATCTCAATGGATAACACCTGAATTTTTCGGGATAGCGAACGTAAATGAGGCTTTTTAAATATTTGAGTATCGAAGAGTTGAATCGAAGAGTGGTTTTCAAAAGATTCTCATTTTCATTTGAAGCGGGTAAGTAAGGTTTAGTAAAAAAAGGAAAGGTATCTGTGGAATGGCGCGGGTGATTTTTAGGGCGTTCGAAAAGGAGTATTCGCACAATCAGAATGATCCATTCAGTAATTATGCTTCGAGATGACCAATCTCGGAAGAGCTAGAGGACAGGGACCTGGAGAGACTAATTCAAGCGCTCATTTTCTTCAACCGATTACCAAGTTTTGACTAAAACACTTGAAGCAGACTAAAATGACAGCAGTTTTTCTTCCCGACAATGACGAGAGCTAAATCGACAAAAAAAAAGCTCCCCACCACGTGGGTTAGCTAAATCGACGGCAGATTTATCCCCACCACCACGTAGGTAGCCTAAATGGACAAAAAAAATAGCTCCCCACCACGTGGGTAAGCTAAATCGACGACAGATTTATCCCCACCACCACGTAGGTAGCCTAAATGGACGAAAAAAATAACCTACCACCACGTGGGTAAGCTAAATCGACGACAGATTTATTCCAACCACCACGTAGGTAGCCTAAATGGACGAAAAAAAAAAAGCTCCCCACCACGTGGGTGAGCTAAATCGACGACAGATTTATCCCCACCACTACCTAGGTAACCTAAATGGACGAAAAAAATAACCCTCCACCATAGGGGTAAGCTAACTCGACATATTTTTTTGCCTGAC
>JBCCLN010000240.1:0-6331 GCA_039026865.1 Bacteroidota bacterium
CTGGTTGCCAACAGAGAATTCAATGTTCAACTTAAAGACAGAAGAGATGTCGAATATGCACATGACCAGTTTGAGGGACTTTGGAAAGATGCGGTTGACATCTCGCAGGACTTTGTTGATGCCATTGAAAAAAAGACTTGGCTGAATGATTCAATTCAACCTTACGAATTATATCTAAAGCTGATTTATGAATACCTGCAAGAAGATATCAACTTAGAAGAACACTTTGATTCATTTCTTCCTGACGGATTTATGCGGTTAGAATATCAGGAACAAGCTGTTCGGCAGGCTCTTAAGAAGCTTAATGATTTCAATGGTGTGTTTTTAGCTGATGTAGTGGGGCTAGGGAAAACATTTATAACAGCTCAATTACTACAACAGATACGAGGTAGAATATTGGTGATTTGCCCACCTGTTCTAAGAGAATACTGGGAAGAAAGTTTGCAGGATTTCCGAGTACCTGCGCATGTTGAATCCCTGGGTAAACTAGATAGCATTGTTCGAAGAGGTATTCAGAAATGGGATTACATCGTAGTGGATGAAGCACATCGATTCAGAAATGAGAATACTCAATCCTACGCAGACCTACTGGACATCTGTCGAGGAAAGAGAGTAATCCTCGTGACAGCAACTCCATTAAACAATACTATAGAGGACATTTTCGCCCAGCTCAAGCTATTCCAAACTCCTAAAAACTCAACTATTCCAGGAATACCCAATCTGGAGAAGTTTTTTAATGTCTTGAAAAAAGACTTGGCTAAATATGATAAACATGATCCTGAATACAAGGACGCTATTAAGAAGGTTTCTCATGAAATAAGAGAAAAAGTTCTTAAGCATGTAATGGTTAGGAGAACCAGAAATGATGTAATCAATTATTTCAAAAAAGACATGGATCAACAAGACTTGGTATTTCCAAGCATGGATGATCCACAGAAGATTGTCTATCATTTCGAGGGTCAACTTGAAGAAATCTTTAATGGCACTATTGACCTACTAGTAGCTTTCAAGTATGCCAGGTATGTTCCACTACTTTACTATTCTGGAAACAAGGGATTGACGGAATTCGAAAAGCAACAGCAACGAAACGTTGGTGGTTTTATGAAGGGAATTCTCGTTAAGCGTTTAGAATCTTCATTCTTTGCATTCAAGCAGAGTGTCAAACGATTCATAAAGTCGTATGAAAACTTCATCAACATGTATGAAAATGGCACCATTTACATCAGTAAAAAGGTGAATGTCTATGAATTGTTAGATAATGATGACTTGGATAAACTAGAACGGTATGTTGAAGAGGAAAAAGCTCAAAAATATGATTCTAAGGATTTCAGAAAAGACTTCTTGCCCGACCTCAAGCATGATTTGGAGACACTGGAAGCTGTCTGGGATATATGGAAAAATGTTGATGAAGATCCCAAACTGGAAGAATTCATCCAGAATCTCAAAGGAGATTCAACCCTTAAAAAACAAAAACTTGTTGTTTTTACTGAGTCAAAAGAAACAGGGGATTACTTGTATGAGCGGTTGATTGATGAGTTTCCAAACAAAGTCATGTTTTATTCAAGTAAGGGAGGCAGACATGTAGATAAGAAACTTACTTCGAAGCACTCAATCGCTAGAGACACTATTAAAGAAAACTACGATCCTAATGAGCGAGAAAAAGCCAACGATCTCAGAATACTTATAACAACAGATGTACTCGCTGAAGGAATTAACCTACATCGATCTAATGTTTTAATCAATTATGATCTTCCTTGGAACCCTACTAGAGTGTTACAGCGTGCAGGAAGGGTAAATCGGCTGGGAACCAAATTCCCAAAGGTCTTTATCTATAATTTCTTCCCAACAACTCATTCGGATGCTCAACTAGGATTAGAAGTAAACATTACGAATAAGATTCAAATGTTTCATGATATCCTCGGAGAAGATGCCAAGTATCTGTCAGATGGCGAAGAAATTGGGAGCCAGGAATTATTTGATAAACTAAATAGTAAGAAATCCTACACAGGTGAGGATGAAGAAGGGGACTCTGAGCTTAAGTATCTCGAGATCATGCGGAACATTAGGGACAATGATCCTGAACTGTTTGAGCGCATTAAGAAGCTACCCAAAAAAGCAAGATCAGGACGTGTGGTTTCAAAAAATGAAGAAATCCGATTGATTACATTCTTCAGATTGAATCGGTTGAAAAGGTTTTACATGACTAATGGGGAAAGGTCTTTGGAGTTAGACTTCTTTGATGCTGCCTATTTGCTAGAATGCGAACCAAATACCAAGCGAGCTAAAATCGACACGGGCAAATATTTCAAAATGTTGGCCACCAATAAGGCTCGCTTTGAAATGGATACCACTTTGGGAGAGGAAGAAAAAGGATCTGGAGGCAGATCCAATATCAAGTATATTGAAAAAAGGCTGGATCACAAGCTATTCAAACGATTCAGAGGATTCACAGATAGCGATGATGAATTCATTAAGGGAGTAAGACAAATGCTTGCTCAAGGGACTATTGCGAAGAAAACTGCTCAGAAACTTAAGAAGGAATTGGAACTGGAAGACGAACCTATCAAAATGCTCGGGATTCTAAGAAGACATATACGTTCAATAGCAGTGGAAGAATCACAAACTAAGGACCCCAGAGCCAAAAGAGAAGTTATTTTATCAGGATACCTAGCATAAGATGGAAAAGAATCAAGCTAAATCATTTGTAAAAGAGGTACTCCAACACAAATTTGATCAGGAGAAGTTTGAACTATTGGTCAAGAATCTACTGAATGATTACGAAGAAAGAGACAATAACTATAGTGGTAATTTAATTCCGGAGGCCTTTCGGGATCACATTGCGAATTACAAACGAATTGGAAAATATTCCGATCCAGACGGAATTGAAATGGACATACTGATCGTCCATACCAAAACGGTTTCCAAATTAGAAAGAACAAGAACTGCACTTAGAAATTTTGTAGTAAGACACCTAAAGAGTTTTGATAAGAATTATGCACTGGTAGCATTCTATTCAAAAGAAGATCATGGTGAAGATTGGCGGCTTTCATTTGTCAAGATTGATGTTGAGCAGTTTAAGGATGCAAAAGGCAAAATCAAAACCAAAGACGATATAGTCCCGGCTAAGCGGTTTTCATTCTTAGTAGGCGAAAATGAGGATGCCTATACTGCCCAAAAGCAACTGCTACCAATCCTTACCAATGATGTGACTAATCCGCTTATCGAAAAGGAGGATGATGGAGATGGGAGCATTGAGGGAGCATTCAGCATAGAGAAAGTCACAGATGAGTTTTATGAACAATATAAAGAACTCTATCTGAAACTAACGGAGAATCAAGCACTGATCAGTGCGTTGCAGAGGGAAGGAATGGATATTCCAAGGTTTGTTAAGAAGCTATTAGGGCAGATTGTATTTCTCTATTTCCTTCAGAAGAAAGGCTGGTTGGGCGTTCCAAAAGACAAGAAAATGGGGGAGGGGTCAAAAAGATTTCTTCAAAACCAGTTTGACCAATATGTCACTAATGATAATTACTTTAAATCTTTCCTGAGATTCTTATTCTATGAAGCACTGGCAAGAGAACACAATGATCACGGTATCAAATACTACTTCGAAAGACTAGACTGTAAAATCCCTTTCTTGAACGGAGGACTTTTCGAAGCGGAGTACGACTGGGAAAACAGTCCCATCTCCATACCAAATGAGCTATTCCGAAATGAAGAAAAGAATAAAGCTGGTGACAAAGGAACAGGTATTTTAGACGTCTTTGATCGATACAACTTTACTATTAAGGAAGACGAACCTCTGGAAAAGGAAGTCGCAGTTGACCCTGAAATGCTGGGTAAGGTATTCGAAAACATGCTGGAGATCACCGAGCGAAAAAGCAAAGGCGCTTTCTATACACCTAGAGAAGTAGTGCATTACATGTGCCAGGAAAGCTTGATTCACTATTTGGATAATGCGATTAATAATTACCCCAAAACATATCAGCCAATTGATTCTGACCAGCTATCTATGGTGGGGGGAAGCATGAATAAAAAGGGTACGGGAAAAATAGAATTTGAACATGGTGATATTAAAGTACCAAAGGAAGATTTGGAGATATTTATTCGGAATGGACATCTAGTACTTGAAAATGAAATGGTCACACAGACCAAGGGAAAAGAGACCAAATATTACAAATTCAAGCTTCCTGAATCAATAAGATCACATGCTGATGATCTGGATAGCAAGCTTACTAACATAAAAATTTGTGATCCTGCAATAGGTTCTGGCGCATTTCCAGTGGGCTTACTTCATGAGATTGTAATAGCAAGGCAAGTGCTCAACTCTTTCATACAAAATGAAGTTCACACTCCTTATTATCTAAAAAGACATGCCATCCAAGAGAGTATTTATGGAGTGGATATCGACGCTAGTGCCATCGATATTGCCAGATTACGATTATGGCTTTCTATGATAGTGGATGAAGAGGATTACGAGAATATTGATGCTTTGCCCAACTTGGATTATAAAATAGTATACGGCAATACCCTGATTGGTTTACCTGAACAAGGAACTTCAAGATATCCGAAATTAGGAGATGATCTTGAATCGTTAAAACAGAAATTTTTTAGTGAAACTGATCAGGTTAAGAAAACTAAATTGAGAGAAAAAATCGATCAGCAAATTTCTCGTGTATTGGAAGCCGCAATGGATTTTGAGGGGTATAAAATTGACTTTGATTTTAAACTATTCTTTTCTGAGGTATGGCATGAGAAAGGTGGATTTGACATTGTAATTGCAAATCCTCCATATGTTGATATAAAGCAACTACCTAAAGAATTTGTCAAGTTTTTATTTGATCATTTCGAAACCACCCAGAATCGAATAAACCTTTATTCAATATTTCTAGAGAAGGCATGGAAGATGTTAAATAGGAATGGAGGACTAATATTTATCAATCCAAATTCAATATTACAAAACAGCTCCTACAAAAAAATTAGATCATTACTGATTAAGGGGGTCGATAAGATAATTAAACTTCCAGATAATGTTTTCAAAGATGCAACAGTAGAAACTATTATTATTTCTGCTTCACAACAGGTGTATACGAATCAAATAAATGGGGCATTCTATAAAAACGATGAATCTGTTCATTTTGATGACTTGAAATTCAATGCATTTGATAGAGTAAATTGGAGAAATGACCTAGATATACAGTTTAATATTTTCATAAATCCTGCTCTTAATCGTGTTCTATCGAAAATAGAAAAAAAAGGGAAACCACTAGTAATAGATTATGATTGCTGTTTAGGAATTACACCCTATGATAAATATAAAGGGCATTCCGAGGAATTAATCAAATCGAGAGGTTTTCATTCGACAGAGAAACTGTCCGATGAATATGTTCCTTTGATTTCTGGATCAAATATTCTTCGATATATTGTTAATAATTTACCAATAGATGAATATCTAAATTATGGGGATTGGTTAGGAGCTCCTAGGCAGAAGAAATTCTTCACTTATCCAAGAGTAATTGTACGACAAATTATTTCCGGCAAACCCGGTCGAATATATGCCGGCTTCACCTCAGAAGAATTATATCATACTCAAATTGGATTTTCGATATTAAATAGAAATAATTCAGAGGGTGCAGTTGTATTTCTTGCGGTAGTTATGTCATCTGATGTCGTCACTGCTTACCATCGATACAGGTTTTTAGATATCGAAAAAAAGACTTTTCAAAAAATACTAATTGAGAACTGTAAAAAATTGCCAATTCCTGAATTGGATGAAGACCTAATAGTGCAATTAAAGAAGTTGATCTCTTACTACAAATTTTTAAGTAAAACCAGTGAAAATGTAATGGATAAGTACTTCGATAGTATACTGAATGGAATCGTCTACGAATTATACCTTCCTGAGGAGCTTAAATCAGCAAGAAAACAGATAATCAAGAATATTGGTGAGTTGCATATAATAGATGCTAACAATTCTGATGAAGTCAATTTGGCGATAATCAAATCTGAATTTGATCGACTCTATGATCCGAATCATCCAGTCCGAAATAATCTGGAAACACTAGACAGTATTGAAGAAATAAGAATCATTAAGGAAGCTTTAAAATGATGAATGGCCAGATTACATATTATGACTGGGTTCCTTTTTTTAATGCCATTTGTGAGGTACTAGAGATGGTGGCAAGTGATTTAGAAACCCGCGAAACACGTTTACTGGAAATAGCGGAATCTACATTTCACGAAGATCATCGAATTCTTACGAATGATCGTATCGATCCTTTTTCTTACATCTATGCACTTGCCCAGCGAAATACGGTCAATCAAAGGCAAC
>JBCCLN010000241.1:0-6282 GCA_039026865.1 Bacteroidota bacterium
ACCTAACCGTGTTAAAAACGGCCTCTACTGCACGATAACTCAAACTTATCAATGTATTTTGTTTTAGGGAAAAACCCTTTTTTTGGATGACTGCATTATTCACCACAACTAGTGGCGGTTTGATTCAAGTAATTGATTTACAGCAGTTTAATATTCATTCTGAATGATTTTTGGTTCCTCAAATTTGGGGAACGATGTTGTCCTCTCATTCGAAATCAATGATCTCATATTCAACGTGTTACCTCATCTCAATGAATAATATCCGAATTTTTTGGGTTGAACCTTTTTTGCTAGCTTAGATCCTCATGAAAGGTCTTATAGTAAAGTCAACTGGTCTGTGGTATGAAGTGCAGTCAGATGGGAAAATGTATGTGGCCAGACTTAGGGGAAAATTTAAACTAGAGGATAAAAGACTCACCAACCCACTTGCAGTCGGAGACTGGGTGGAAATCATCAAAAACGATCAACCTGAAAATGAATGGGTAATTGAAAAAATTTATCCTCGCAAAAATTACGTGATCAGACAAAGCCCAAGAAAAAAAGGTCATGATCACTTAATTGCAAGTAACATTAGCCAAGGGGTGGTGATTGTGACTTTAAGGTTGCCCAGAACATCCGTCGGATTTATTGATAGATTTTTGATTACCCTAGAAGCATTTAGAATTCCTGGAATGATCATCTTTAATAAGTCAGATATTTATAAGGAGAAAGACCTAGTCTTGTATAGAGAATTACAGGAAATATATGAATCCATCGGGTATTGTGTTTTGCTTACAAGTTTTGAAAATGATTCTTTGAACAGGATAAAAGATTTATTTCATGGTAAACTAAGCCTATTAACGGGGCATAGTGGGGCGGGGAAATCAACCTTGGTAAACAAGCTGATTCCTAATGCCAAACAGAAAGTGAAAGAAGTTTCACGTTTTGCAAGTAAAGGTGTACATACCACAACATTTGCTGAGTTATTTCAGATGGATGCTTATTCTGCAATTATTGACTCGCCAGGAATAAAAGAGTTGGGATTATCTGAGATTACGGACGAAGAACTACCACATTATTTTCCAGAGATGCGAGCATTACTCGGAAAATGCAAGTATCATAATTGTATTCATGAAAATGAGCCAGGGTGCGTTATTAAAGAAGGAGTCGGTCATTCAATATCTGAAAGAAGGTACGAAAGCTATTTATCGATACTTCGCAATGAAGAAAACCATAGATAAGCAAGCATGAAAAATTATACTTTTATTAGATTGTACGGAAAAATATAACTCCAATTTTTTTAAAAATTGGCTTTAATAAAGTTAAATATGAAAATAATATCTGCTAAAGTTCTGCTTGTAATGGTAATTATTTTCTTAGCTATTTCTTGTGATATACTTAATCAAGTAAGTAGTTCATTACCATCCTCAGGTTCACTTACTGATAGTGAGATCATTCAAGGTTTAAAAGAAGCGCTGAATGTAGGGACTGACAAATCTGTTTCTAAAGCGTCTGCGGTAAACGGCTACCTTAAAAATCAGGCGATTAAAATTTTACTTCCGCAAGACGTCCGGGATCTTAAAAGCAAAATTGATAAGAATTCGGTAGCTTCTGCAGCTTACACTATTTACATAAGAAAATTCAATAATGGAGCAGATCTTTTTGATGAGTTAGTTACTTCTATGAATAGAGGAGCAGAAAAAGCAGCAAAACAAGCAAGTTCTATTTTTCTAAGCGCTATCAAATCTATGACCATAAGTGATGCTCGAGGCATTTTGAATGGAGGTAGTACTTCAGCTACGGATTATTTCTATCAAAAGACGAATCTGGAATTATTAAATGCTTTTCAACCTGAAGTAAAAACTGCGCTCAATAATACTGGTGCAAGTGAAATTTATTCTAAAACTTATGATTTTCTTTCTTATGATCCCGGAGGTTTAGGATTAACAACGGTAGGGAAAATTCTGGATATATCCATTGAACCGAGTTTGGAAGAATATGCAACTAATAAGGCAATAGATGGCCTTTTTTATTTATTAGGTGAAGAGGAAAAACAAATTCGTAACAATCCCTATGATTACGGTAAAAAAATTCTCGAGCGAGTATTTGGTAAGTAATAACCATTCGTGTTAAAATGATAACTTGAGAAATTCAGGAATCAAATTCAGGTTTCCCTGTTTTAAACATTGTTTTATTTCGTATAGGCATCTATTCCGAAGAGCAATATTCTCTTTCTTTGATCGATTGAGTGCTTTTATTTTTTGACACACTCTCAAAGTGCTCTTTTGATGTTTTGTTAGTAAACTAAATTGTTTTTTTGAAAGGGAGCCTGGAATATTTCTTTTTTTTACTAAGGTTTTAGTGGTGTAACCATAATGATATTGTCTACTCGATCTGATCCAAAAATCGAAATCTTCATAGGATAGTTTTTCATCGTATCCATTCAAATATTCTAATACCTCTCTTTTTATCATCATGCCAGGAGGTGATATGAGGTACTTTTTGATCAAATCCACATAAACATCACCCTCAGGTATGTAGCTCTCTTTTGAAAAATGTCTGCCTAGTTCATGTCCTTCATCATCAATATTCAATACGTTACAGAATTCAATACTAATTTTTTTTGCGTGAAAAGTTTTTAGTCCTTCTTCTATTCTCTTAGGAAGAAGCACATCATCTGCAGCTAAGTCTATAATATAGCTACCAGAAGACTTCTTTAAACCTAAATTGAAAGCCTTGCAATTACCTAATGGATTTTTAATATTAATAAAGTAAATTTCTTTATCTGTAATTTTTTTTTCTATTTGGTTTTTACTTCCATCGGTACTTCCATCGTCTACTAAAATCAATTCTACACTTGGATGAGTTTGATCAAAAACTGACTGGATGGCTACTGATACAAACTGAGAATGATTGTGGCATAAGCATATTACAGAAACAAGTGGTATACTCATCAGATAAACTTTACAAATGTAGGTTTGACTGTTTCAATGGCTCCCATTCTTTTTTTAAAAATCCTTAACGTCTCCTGTACTTTCCCCAGAATTGATGAAACTCCTAGATCCAAGTAAGAAAAACCATGATCTCTGTAATAAGATGCCATTCCTTCAATCAGCAATACCATAGGACTTTGAGTTCTAAAGAAAGGACTTGTTCCTGGTAGATAGTAATAGGCAATATCCCTGGTTACCCTAACCGTAATGCAGACCGCTGACATTTTTTCCCGTCTAAAAACACCAAAGCAATCATATGTTTTGGGCATTTCTTTCATTAAAGAGGCTAACTTTTTCCAACTAATGTTAATCTTGAGGCCTTGAGCTTCACGGCATATAGTAAGAAACTGATGTGCTTTTTCAAGGTATGATTCTTGGATTTTGCGAAATTCAAATCCTTCCACTTTCAAGTTTTTAAGTTTTCTGAGTTCCATTTTATGAATAGAGGCCTTCCAATCTGCAGTTAAGGAAATGTGCTGATTTATATCTTCATATTGGACTTTGTATCCAGCTTTTTGCAAAGCTCTTATGTCTACAAAAGACGGATAAATACTACTGGGATGTTTTATCTTTATTTTTTTAACGTTTGTTTTTTTTAATAAAGAGGAGATTTTATCCTCAAACAAACCAAATGAAGAAATTTGGTGAGCCTTTTTAATTACGAAAGATCCAAAAGGGGCTCTAGGAATGCTGTTGGCCGTTGTATGATCAACAGAAAAAAGGATGAGATAATCTTTATCTTCGAAGCATTGCAGATTATCGTATTCTTGGAGGGTAAGGTACCGGGGATCAAAATAAGAGACGAATGAAGGTGTCTGTAAATTTTTTAAGCCAGTATATGTGTTAACGTTCATAAAATTCAAAAAATAATCTTCTTATCCACTTTGATACCTTTATTTGATGTCTGTTTATCTTGCAATTTAAAATTTATGAAAATTACCGTTCGATAATTTGAAACACCTCCATATAGTCATTCTTATTTTCTTTTTTTTTTCTTTAAGAAGCCAAGTTTTCGATAATAAGAATACCCAATTAGTAATAAAAAAGGGAGCTGATCATATCTATAATTCCAATAAGGATTCAGCATTTTTCTATGCAAAAAAAGTAGAAAGGTTACTTCCTGATCATCCTGTGGCTCCTCTTATGAGAGCAATAGCCTTACTCTGGTCTAATATACCTATTATTACACCTGCGCTATTTACTGAGATGGAGTGTCAACTCGATTCTACAATATTACTAGCAAAAAAAATAGATCCCAACCTAGAAGATCCAGAGATGATATTTTTTACTATGTCTGCGCATGGATTATTAGCGGAATACTATGCTGATCAAGACCAAACCATGAAAGCAGTAGGAGAGGCAAGCCGAGCGTATGGATTATTAAAGAAAGGATTTGATTTGGTAGATGAGTATCCAGAATTTCTATTTTCTACCGGATTGTATAATTACTTCATAGAAATGTATCCTAAAAAGCATCCCATTTATAAGCCGCTGCTTTGGTTCTTCAGGAATGGAGACAGAGAATTAGGACTTCAGCAGCTAGAAACGGCAGCAGAGCAGTCACTTATTACTAAAGTGGAAGCGTACGTCTATTTAAGTTACATCTATTTAAGGTATGAGTATAAGCCAAAGCGGGCTCAGGTATACCTATTAAGTCTTTGCAAGATGTATCCGCGAAATTTTTATGCTAAAGCAAAATATTTGGAATCTTTAGCTAATCCGCAAGATTTTCGAAATGCTCCAATTCAAATGATCTACTCAATGATCAGACATGAAAATTCTTATTACAAATTGGCAGGGTATGTATTTCTGGCCTACTTCGAAGAAGTAATAATTAAGAATCAGGAAAAGGCCGAATATGCTTACAGAAAGGGTCTTGAATACGGAGAAGAGATTCCTAATCACGGTGAATTTTTTAAAGGTTTTGGTTATTTAGGATTAGGAAGGGTTTTGTATCAAAAATCCCAAAAAGAAGAGACGGAAGAGATGCTCCATCTAGCTTTAGAGTATTCTGAGACTGAACAAATAACAAAGGAAGCCAAAGAACTTCTCTCAAAGCTTTGAATGATGAATCCATGATTTCCTCATCTTGTAATTTGAAAAAGAGGAATAATTTATTTCTTATTTATATAGATGTACTGCTTCTTCTATTCTATCTCCTCTCACTAAATAACCCTGATAATAGCAGTAGCCCCAATTGAATTGAATTTAACCCAAAAAATTCGGGTGTTATTCGTTACTATTCAGCCATTTGTATTTTTAAAAAAATTCTGACCTTGTCCCTCTAAAGGAAATAATCTTTTGGAAACTCCATCAAATTCATCATACACCGAGTCGGATTTTAAGTCTTCACCACACATCATAAAAGCGCTTTCTGATCAAGTAATAACGCTGAAGGAAGAAAACACGATGCTTCGTTTAGAGATTGCTGCATTTAATTTTGGGCCGTTTGCGTAATTTAGAAAAAAGAATCAGTAAAAAAGTAGAAGATATGCCGATAACTTATGATATCACTACAGATGGATTGTATAAACAAGGAATTGAGCGAGGAATTGAACAAGGAATTGAGCAAAATAAATTTGAGTCAATTTCTAATTTAGTCAGGCAAGGATTACTCACTAATAAGCAAATTGCTGAAGCGATGAACGTTGAGTTAAGCATTGTAAATGAAATCAAAGCGAAGCTTAACGAATAGAAAATATACCATTTTGAGTAAGCCTATCACCAATATTAATTGTGAAGAAGGGGCTATAGGCCGCCGCATTTTTTAAACCAGGCGTCTCAAAAAAAAAGTTACCATGGTTTTTTTATTAATAAAGGACTATATCAAACTACAAAGACCATTTCTTAGATGGCTGTTATGTTTGCAGATACCATCCAAAGATTATTCATGCTAGGAAAATCTTGCTATTTGGCTAATTGTCATTTTTTTCTGTCTCAGCTCACCGTTTCCTAAGATGAACATTTCTTTACAGATAAACCATGCATTACCACGTGGGCATATCTATCCAATATTCCCCATCTTCCTCATTATAGCGGGGTAACCTATCGGTGCCTTTCTCAAGCCTTTTGTCATATATCTACAACTGCCTCCCTTCCAATGAAGTAATTTCGCTAGATCTCTTTTTGAGAATTCGTTTTAAGTTTATTGCGAATTAAGCCAGAAAGTGAATCAAAGGACTTGCGCATGTTTATCGAGTAGCAGAATAAAGTAAACAGTGTTGAGTGCTTAATGAACCAAACGTGCACCCCAAGCTAAGTTGTTAGACCTTCCCATGAAATAGGTGTATGGCCGCAAGCTTACATTTGG
>JBCCLN010000242.1:0-6194 GCA_039026865.1 Bacteroidota bacterium
GGATCATTTTCCACACCTATAAAAGTTCTTAAAGACTCCATTGTTACCATAGTGTTTTCTCCGCTATACCTTCTGCTAAACAGCACATTTAAATCATCGATTGCTGCCTGTAAATTATTTAGCAAGATATTACATTCAATTTGATTGAATAAGACTTCTTCTCCTCTAAACATAATCCCAATGTGATAAGGCGTTCCTACGTTAGAATTAAGGCTACTACGCTCAAACAAGCTTTCGTATCTCACCGGAAATAATCCTTGATCTCCGCTAAGATCTAATCCTTTGACAAAAGCGGGATTTTCACGTTCATCGGTAGTTCCTGGTAAGGGATTTTGAGCAAAAAGACCACTGTAAAAAGCATTGGAAGAAGCAAACGAAAAATCAACTCGCTGCACCAATGATATCTTTCTCATGAGTAACAAATTGGCCGCTAAGTCCGGAGAAGAATATAACTGTGGATAGCCTGTGATGGATGACTTGGCTCTTAAAAAAGTTTCAGAAGTCATATCTCTAACAAATGCCTCCGGGCTGGATCCTAGTAGTTCATTGGAATACCGCAAGCTCTCCGGAATATCACCTTTATATAAATAATACCTGCTTGCAAAGGCTAGGGCCGCGTTTCTATTGAAGTGATACTTCCCGGAATTAAGAAAAAAATTATCATTTATCAATGCTAAGCCATCTAAAAGGTCATCTTCAACTTCGCCATAAACACGGCGTACTGACTCTCTTTCGTATCCTTGAATAAAAGTGGTCTCCGGATCTTTGACGTAAGGAACACCTAAATCTCTACCTGCATCATTCTGATCGTAATGCTCACCAAACATATTTACTAACATAAAATGACCATATGCCCTAATTAGTTTCGCTTCTGCCTCCAAAGCATCTTTCCGAAGGCCGTCATCTTCATTATTTACCGGGAGATCATCTAAAGCTGCAAGTACCTCATTTGCATGAGCGATTGCATTGTAGGTTTCAAACCAAAAGAAATCGGGGGTGTCTGTTTCGTCAGGTCCACCATTATCAACTTCCTCCCATAGGTAAGTTTGTAACTGACTGGGCCTGATAGTGGTCCCTAGCGTATATTGAACATCATCTGTCATCCAATCAGTAAAGGCTGGACTGGCTATTGAATAACCATTGGTTAACAGCTGTGCTGCCTTGTCCAGGGTATTTAGCTCCACCCGGTTATCGGGTATTTCATCCAAGAATGAATCACACGATGCCGCCATAAGCCCACCAATAAGTAAAGTGGCTTTTGTCAAGTACTTCCTAATATCGCAAAATTGTTGTCTCATTAGAAAGCAACATTTAAAGCGACGGTAATCATTTTGGGTTGTGGCAGCGCCACTCCACCGGTACTAAAAAATTCGGGATCCTGTCCGTTCAACAAAGAATCAGAATATAGCAAAGCCAGGTTTTGAGCCTCTACTGAAATGGTGGCCCCCGTCATTTTCAGCCTTTTGAAATATTCTTGCGGAACTCGGTAACCTAGCCGTATGGATCTTAATCTTATATAGCTTCCATCTGCTACTCGCTCGGTACTTTTGTTGTAAAAAGCATAGGCATTTGTATTGTCAGGATCTTCCTGAGCAGCACCTTTATCCAGGATCACAGGAATATTGGTGATTTCTTCATCTCCGGGTATTGCCCATCGATTAATTAAATCACCCGGCAGTGCGGTGAAATCGTTATACGTAGCAAAATATGCATCATTTAATCGGATCTTGTAATCAAACTTGAAGGAGAGCAGCACACTTAAATCAAAATTTTTATATGTAAATCTATTGGTGAGACCACCGGCTCCTCTTGGTTCAGTAGGGCCTTCATAGGCCAGAATAGCTCTCAAATTTTCGCGATCCTGAAGATCATACTGTTTTACTACCTGGTCACTTTCATTGAAAAAGGTAGGAATTCCTTGAGCATCTAAGCCGGCAAACCGAGTGGAAAACAAGCCTCTTCTTGGCCCTCCAAGCGTAGCAGCCCCGTTTTGTCCTATAGCGTCTGCTAAAATGGGGCCAAAATCAAGTTTTGTAATTTCATCAACCGTATAACCAATGTTAAAATCTGTGGTCCAGGAAAAGGATTTAGACTGATAATTCAGGGTTGAAATAAAAAATTCATATCCATCGATTTCCATATTGGCAAAATTTCCGGATTTGAGCACGTCTCCTCCAATTCCACTGGTCTGTACCTGCCCGATCAAATCAAATCCTTTTCTGCGATAATAATTGAATGAGCCTGAGATCTTGTTGTTAAAAAGAACAAAATCGGTTCCAATATTAAACTCTCTTAATTTTTCCCAGGTCAATTCTGTATTGGTCAAATCCTGGATAAACAGAAAGGGTTCTACGTCTGATGGACGTACGGTAACATCTGATCTCAGATTCAACAACGCACTTGTCTCAGGAGGTAGATTCCCTGATACTCCGTAGGTTGCTCTGATTTTTAAGTCATTCAAAAAATCGGCATTAATAGACAATTCATTGGTAACATTCCAAGCGCCACTAACATTCCAGGTAGGCAGATACCTCGCCTGGCGACTCCTTCCCAATTGATTGGAACCATCATACCTTACCGTAAAATTGGCAATATACTTTGATTTATAAGCATATCCAGCATTTACAAAGGAGCCCAAAAAACGATCTTTTTCCCGATCCAGGGTGTAGTAGTCAATATTTTGAAGGTTAAAAAATTCGATGATATTGGGATCCGTCACCACTACTCCTCCACTCTCATAGATAACTCCAAGCGCTGAAGAATTTTCCTCCTCTCTATCGGTATATCGAATTTCCTGACCTGCTAAAACATTTATCTCATGATTGGTACTAATCGTTTTGTTCCATTCTATACTTACCCTGCTAAAAATATTTAATAATTCTCGTTGGTCTACATACTTAAATCCTCCCTGTGGTAAGACAACTACCGGGTTTAAACCGGGGTTGTCCGGATCCCTGAATAGCAAATTGTTTGCATCTTGAATAAATTGTGTGTCGTTTGCACGAAAGGCCTCAGCTTGATTAGAGTTTTCATGGATGGTATGATCTTGTTTAGTATTCGCATACCTTGTTTGAAAAACACCACTAATCCTTAATTGCTCTGTTAGATTTATTTCAAAATCTGTCTGAGCAGAAATATCCGATACGGTAATTTCTATTGAATTAAGGTCTAATTCTTCAAGGACGTTGAATGGAGCATAATTACGGCGGAAATATTCCAGGTTTCCATCGTCATCATACGGGCGAATGGATCGCGCAGTATTAAGTGAATAGCTCAAAGGGTTGATATCAAAATCTCTGCTAAAGGTCCCTGTAATAGGATCAAACTCCCGATTTCTGGTACCCGGCACCCGTTGATCACGGTAGCTTGCGGTAAGTTTGAAGCCAAAGGAAAATTTGTCAGAGATAAAATACGTATTTCTGGCCGTCCCAGTAATTCTCTCTACATTATCAGCTATGGTTTGCCCTTGATCATTCAGATAACTGATAGAATAATAACTATTCGATTTTTCACTCCCTGAGGTAAAGCTCAGCGAGTGCTGTTGCTGTAACCCAATATCATTAAAGAGCACATCAAACCAATCTGTATTAGCATTTTCATAAGTATTCAAAAACTCCTCGTTTAGAGCGCCTCCCGAACCCCAATCAAGCTCATGGTTAGCAATTAGAGTATACATTTTCCCTAAAGCCCCATAATTCTGAGCCCTGACGGATGTTCCAATATCTATGATCCCTTTCCTGGCCAGCTCTCGGTACACTGACATCTCCTGGGCGGAATTTAGCAGATCAAATTGACTATATGTGGGCCTCAATTGCGCAGAAAAATTGGCATTGTATCCAACTCTAAGCGCACCGCTCCTTCCTCTTTTCGTGGTGATGACTATCACACCATTTGCTGCTCTGGCGCCGTAAATTGCTGTTGCCGAAGCATCTTTCAAAATTTGAAATGACTCAATATCGTCCGGGTTCAAATTAGCTACCGATGAAGTAGTTAAAGTATTAGCATTTCCTGAGATCAGGTCGTCCGTATTAATGTTTGTCAAATCTTCCAAAATAACTCCATCTACCACAAAAAGCGGTTGATTATTCCCGTTGATCGATGCATTTCCACGTATTCTAATGCGTGGAGATGAGCCAAATGTTCCAGATACATTGTCTACGGTTACTCCTGCAGCTTGACCTTCCAACATACGACTTACATCAGCTGATCCTGCAAGTTTTATCTCATCCATTCCCAGGCTCTCAGAAGCGCCCGTAAAAAGTTTCCGATCCAATTCCTGAAATCCCGTCACTACTACCTCAGTCAACTCCGTAGTGGCTTCGCTCATAGCGATGGAAATACTTCCGAAATCATCAATGATCATTTGTTGCTCCACCATTCCCACGGAGGTAAAAGTAAGTACATCGCCTTCTTTTACCTTGAGTGTGAATTCCCCATTAATACCAGTAATAGCTCCTTCGTTGGAATTATTTATCCGAACGGTCACACCCGGAAGACCTTCTCCATTTTCATCTGTAACTGTTCCGGATACTTTTGATTGAGCAAAAATTGAATTCGAGAAAACTATTATTAGTAAAGTCCAAACAATTCGCACAGTACTTTCTAATCCCTCTCAAAAATATATACTAAATCTGCAACTACTGGCTCAGACAGTACATTGGAAATTGAATCAATTTGATCGTTTGACAGTGTATCTAAAAAATCAAGATATGATTGGGTTACAGTATCAAAATAAATATCAGGAATAAACGCAGTTGTAATACCATTTCTTGCAACTAACCACAGGTCGTTGTTTTCATTTCTTGCAACTGAAAATTCCTGAAAATCCCCATCTTCTGGTTCCAATTCGAGATCATCATCATCCAATTCCCAAGTACCATTATCATTCACGTCAGGGCCAGTCACATCAATAGATCTTGTATAAGTACCATCATTGTTCAAGACCAATTTATAAGATTCAACGGATAGACCGCCTAGACTTATTTGATCTACTCTTAATAAAAGTCCTTCGTTACTCTCGAATCCTGCTGGAAAATTTTGAAGTGCATAACTATCCAAACTCCATTCCCCTATCTCATGGGTAAGTGTAGGTTCTTCATCATCATCCCCACAGGAAGTACCACATAAAAGAAAAAATAAAGTGATATTAAAAAGTAAAAGTTTTTTCATGTGTATAAGCTTATTAATTTTTTATTAACGCGAAAAGAGTACTGACTATTCTTTAATTGAACATTAATTATATATTAATTATCAATTAAAAAATGCAGAACCCTTATCAACGGTAGTCTTAATTTATTTGCAAATTAATCACTAAACATTGTCATTCAATGTAAAACTCGGCTAAATATTTATTAATTATGCATTGTAAATTCAATACTGTTGAAATAATTTAAATTCATCATATTAAAATTATTTATAACTGTTAGTTAATCATAGACTTGATATGGGCCAAACCATTTTAGAAATATTATTTGATAAATACATGCATGAACCATCTCATTTTTCTATTTATCATTAAAATTTGGCGGTGTTGAAAATAAGATTCTGGAGATGAACTCAGAGTTTCTTTTTGTATATGGACTCCTTCGCAGAAAAGCCAATCATGAAATGGGCCAATTATTGTTCAAATCTGCTGAATTTATTTCGGCAGCAACTTTTCAAGGAAGGCTTTATTTGATAGATCATTATCCCGGGGCAGTTCCATCAGAAAAGCAAAGTGATTCAGTAAATGGAGATGTCTTTCGGATTCATGATGACGGTATTTTTTCAGATCTCGACAGATTTGAAGGGGTAGGTTCGCAATTCTCTACTCCAAATGAGTACATAAGATTAATCCAGGAAATGGTTCTCACAGATGGTGCCAAGATTAAATCCTGGATTTACCTCTATAACCGGCCGGTTCAGGGGTTAATTCCACTGCACTCCGGAGACTTCATTAAAGAATACATCGTATAAATCTATCTTTACCCTGCATGTCCAGATAGACTTTCACATCAAAATAGCCAAGATCGCTCAGCAGCATTTCTATTTCATTGCCAAATTGTTCATGAATTTCGAAGTAAATTCTACCGCCTTTTTTCCTGTTTTAAGCGCCATTATTTGTCAATTTTTAATAATTGCGTTCTGGGTCAAATTGAGGCGGATTATATTTTCGATTTGGGTGTCCCAGCTCAAAAATTCGTAGCTTGTCAGCC
>JBCCLN010000243.1:0-6167 GCA_039026865.1 Bacteroidota bacterium
CTTGGTGCATCTTTGAGTCCTTCCAGCCCTAAGGTCAGATAGCGCTTTTTCCACTTGGCGATGGCCTCACGTCCAACTTTTAATTCACTCCTTATCGTATCATAACTACTTCCTTGGTGAAGCATGAGTAAAATTTTAGATTGCATCACGTCTCTATGATCCATACAATGCGCCCTCGAAGTAGCAATGAGTGTTTTTTCATCTTCTGGACTCGAGATCAATTTTCTTCCTTTTCTTGCCATAGAGTAGAAATAATATTAATTCGTTTATTAACAAATCTTCACACTAGCTAAGATACTTTTCAACGGGAACGAAGGGCAAATTAAAAGCCTCTGCTACGCCCTCATATACAATTTCACCACTGATTATGTTTAGTCCAAGCGCGAGTTCTCTATTATCCTGGCATGCCTTTTTCCAACCACTCTCAGCAAGCTGTATGGCATATGGCAAAGTGGCATTGGTGAGAGCAAGTGTAGAGGTATATGGCACAGCCCCTGGCATGTTAGCAACACAATAGTGAACGATATCATCAATAATAAAAGTTGGGTCTTGATGTGTAGTTGGTTTACACGTTTCAATGCATCCACCTTGATCAACTGCAACGTCAACAAGCACCGTTCCAGGCCTCATTTCTTTCAACATATCCCTGGTAATAAGGTGAGGGGCTTTTTTTCCCGGAATGAGTACTGCCCCTATTATTAGATCATGTGTAGCGATAAGCTCACGAATGTTGTACTCGCTACTCATGAAAGTATTCACATTCGCAGGCATAATGTCATCTAAATATCTTAATCTTTGCAAGCTTAAATCGAGTATAGTAACATCTGCTCCCATTCCAGCTGCCATTTTCGCTGCATTTGTTCCTACTACTCCCCCACCGAGAATCATCACTTTAGCGGGTCTGACACCAGGGACTCCACCGAGTAGGATACCCCTTCCTTTCAATGGTTTTTCTAGATACTTGGCACCTTCCTGAATAGACATCCTTCCGGCAACCTCGGACATCGGTACTAACAGTGGCAAGGAGCTGTCTGCTTTCTCTACTGTCTCGTAAGCAAGACAAATAGCTCCGCTTTCCATCATCGCTTTTGTAAGAGGCTTGTGAGAAGCAAAATGAAAATAAGTGAATATAAGTTGATCATGTTTGCAAAGTTTGTATTCCGGTTCAATTGGTTCTTTAACCTTTATGATCATCTCTGCGATATCATAGGTCGCTTCTATTGTGGGAAGTATTTTAGCACCAGCAGATATATAATCATCATTCGTAAACCCGCTACCTTCACCAGCCTTGGACTGAATGTATACTTCATGTTCTCTTTTCGTAAGTTCAAGAGCTCCTGATGGGTCTACCGCTACTCGGTTTTCATTATTTTTAATTTCCTTGGGAACGCCAACAATCATGATCTAAAAGTTTAAGAATAAAGCAAATATAGAAGGTGGTTTCAGAGAAATATCAAAATTTTCGAAATCAAAATCATAAATAATTGAAATATTCCTGAAAATAGAAATTTTCAATTACAAATACTTATAAATATATAATTATATTTTATAATATCTTTGCTATATTCAATTGTACAAAATAATTACCTAGATTTTTCATTTAAAAATCAAGTGTAACTTATTATATTTGGATACACCACCTCGATCTTTACAAATATGTTATCATGAACGAGGCAAAAAACAAAACTGGAATTTCTATCTCAAAAGAAGAGATCTTATCAGACTATAAACTTGCTGTTGAAAGCAGAGAAGCAAGCTTGATAGGGAGAAAAGAAGTTTTTATGGGTAAAGCGAAATTTGGCATTTTCGGTGATGGCAAAGAGATACCACAAATTGCTATGGCGAAGTATTTTCAAAATGGTGACTGGAGATCAGGATATTACAGAGACCAGACATTTATGATGGCCATTGGCCAACTAACCACCCAACAATTTTTTGCTCAACTTTATGCCCACACATGTGCAGAGGCTGATCCCGCATCTGCCGGAAGAATGATGAATAGTCACTTTGCTACCCGCTACCTCAATGAAAAAGGAGAATGGCTCACTCAAACAGATAAGAAGAATAGCAGTGCCGATATTTCTCCTACAGCAGGGCAAATGCCAAGACTCTTAGGTCTTGCATATGCATCCAAACTATACAGAGAGAATAAAGAATTACGTGATTTCAATGATTTTTCCTTTAATGGAAATGAAGTTGCTTTTGGAACAATAGGCAATGCTTCTACCTCAGAAGGAGTGTTTTGGGAAACAATAAATGCAGCAGGTGTATTGCAAGTTCCTATAGTGATGTCTATTTGGGATGATGACTATGGCATCTCAGTACCTCAAAAATATCATACAATTAAAGAGAGTATTTCCGAAGCGTTAGCAGGGTTTCAAAATACAAAAGAAAAAGCAGGACTTGAATTATTTACTGTGAAAGCCTGGGACTATCCAGAACTTTTAAAGACCTACAAAAAAGCAGTTGATATTACCCGAAAAAAACATATCCCTAGCCTGATTCACGTTGTTGAAGTGACCCAACCTCAAGGTCACTCTACTTCGGGCTCCCATGAAAGATATAAATCAAAAGAAAGATTGAATTGGGAAAAAGAGCACGATTGTATTCTTAAAATGCGGGAATGGATCATAAATATGGATTTTGCGTCTTCCAATGAACTTAATGAGCTTGAAAAAAAGGTAAAATTAGAAGCAAAAAAAGCCAGGGATATTGCATGGAAAGAGTTTTCAAGTGAAATTAAAAGTAATCTCAGCGAAGTACTAGATCTGATTGACAAAGCGGGATTTTCTTCTTCAGAAAAAGAGAAAATTTCTGATTTAACAAACAAGATTAGAAAGGAGTTAAACCCAGAAAAATCACACATTGTACAAGTAGCAAAAAAAGCTTTACGAATCTTAAGGAACGAAAATTCTTCTGAAATAGCCGCTGTAAAGTTTTGGCTCAAAGAAAAGGAAAACGAATATGCTTATGAATTCAACTCTAAACTTTATAGTGATTCATCAGAATCAGCCTTGAATGTGGATACAGTTCTTCCAAAATATTCTAATGATAGTGAGCTTGTAGATGGAAGAGAAGTACTCAATGCCTGCTTTGATAAAATTTTGGAAAAAGATCCTAGAGTATTTGCTTTGGGTGAAGATGTGGGAAAAATCGGAGACGTAAATCAAGGATTTGCGGGACTTCAGAAAAAGTATGGGAAATTGAGAGTTACTGATACCGGTATTAGGGAAACAACAATTATAGGACAAGGAATTGGTGCAGCAATCAGAGGATTAAGACCAATTACTGAAATACAATACCTGGATTATCTTCTGTATGCTCTTCAAACCCTATCTGATGACTTAGCTACTCTTCTGTATAGAACCTTTGGAGGCCAAAAAGCGCCAGTAATTATTAGAACCAGAGGACATAGATTAGAAGGTATATGGCATTCCGGCTCTCCAATGGGAATGATCTTAAATTCTCTAAAAGGAATTTATGTGTTAACTCCTCGTAATATGACCCAAGCAGCCGGTTTTTATCATACGCTTCTTCAATCAGATAATCCGGCACTTATTATTGAATCATTAAACGGATATCGTTTAAAAGAGCAAATTCCGGATAATTTGGAATACATTAGGTTAGCGGTTGGTGAACCTGAAATACTAAAAGAAGGAAGTGATGTTACCGTAGCTACATATGGCTCTACGTGCAGGATAGTAAAAGAAGCAGCTAATCAACTTGCAGAAGTGGGAATAGAGGTGGAAGTTATTGATGTACAATCTCTTATTCCTTTTGACCTTTCCGGAGTTATTAGTAAGTCTTTACAGAAAACCGGCAGGCTTGTAATAGTAGACGAGGATGTAGAGGGCGGAGCTTCTGCGTTTATACTTCAACAGATTTTAGAACGGGATAATGGATACTTTAAGTTAGATTCTAAGCCATTAACAATTACCAGCAAAGATCACCGGCCAGCTTATGGTAGCGATGGCGATTACTTCTCCAAGCCAAATGTTGAGATTATCTTTGATGAAATTTATCACTTAATCTCAGAGGTATATCCAGAAAAATTTCCTCAGATATATTAGTTTGAGATTCGGGTTATTTCATCTAATATATAGGTAGGGGTGATGACTTCATTGCTCTTGTTTCCCAATCTGTCATATACGAAAAAACGTAACCTAAAAGGATTACTCTCTAACGGTATTCGTAAAATAGCAGATATTATGTTATAAGTGATAGTTCCACTCTCTCCTTCCTCATCAAATAAAGGAATTAACGCATTGAAATTTCCTGCGTCACAGTTTTCGCTACCAATAATCTCCCTAAATGGTATTTCCTCAGGTTCTCCATTAACTATTCGCTCAAAATAAATAATAAAGTTATTGTATTCTTCTAGATACAAAGCGGGTACTTCTGAATCAATATCTTGGGTTAGAATATTTTCAAAAAAAGGATCATCGAATTCATAGACCGCTATATCAAATGTATCAAATAAGCTAAGATTTTGGTTAATTATATTAGGACATTCAAATACAATATCATTAACGTCGTTGGTAAAAATCTCTGATTGTAAAAATGCAGGATATGAAGTAGCACCAGGTTGAATAGTAATGATATTATCATCTTGCCTAATTGGTACAAAGTTCTCAATAAATAACGAAGCAAGAAAAATCGGAGGTACTGCATTAGCTATATTTGCTGCTGTGAGAACTTTTGGCTCAGAATCTACAAATAACTCGTATTCAGGTCTTAAATCGTTATCTAATACTCCAAAGTTTGCCCCGCCATCCTCGAAGGAAAAAGTAAGAATTAAAGAATCAGCTGTTTGAGAATCCGCGAATTCTAAGGACTCAAATTCAATTTTAGGGGTATCTGGAAATTGCTCCCCATCGTAACAGGACATAAGAGTTAAAACAATTACTGCTAGTAATAACTTGGTATTTCGGATCATTTAGCGTTCAATTAAAATAATTTTCACTTTGGAAGAAAATCAAAAAAATGGAATTTATCCAAGATTTTAAGACAGAAATTTTCTCAATAAACGAAAAAAGCTTCCTGGATAGTTCGCTTGCACTATTTGATTTTCAATATCATAATAATTTAATCTACTATCAATATTGTAATCTTTTAAAAAGAACACCAAAAACAGTAAGAAGTATTGAGTCTATTCCCTTTCTGCCTATTGAGTTTTTCAAAAAACATGCGATAAAATCTTCTAATAATACAACAACCAAAATTTTTCAAAGTAGTGGAACGACGGACACAGTCAGGAGTAAGCATTATATTAAAGATCTAAAATTCTATCATCAGGTAGCTCAAAGAATCTTTGAGAAAGTGTTTGGACCTTTAGTGTCTTATCGCATCATCGCCTTATTACCTTCCTATTTAGAGCAGAGTAACTCATCCTTAATTGATATGGTCGATTATTTTATCCAGCATTCAAAACCAGGTTCGGGATATTTTCTTGATCAGAATATCGAAAACGAATTTACTGGAGGCCCAAAAACGATCCTTTTTGGTGTTTCCTACGCGCTATTGGATTTAAAGAAAATCAGCCTTAAGCCAGATAATATTGTTATTGAAACTGGGGGAATGAAAGGAAGAAAAAAGGAGATGACCAGAAATGAATTACATTTTAACTTAATGAAAAATTTCAATATCTCAGAGATTTGGTCTGAATATGGAATGACCGAACTTCAATCGCAAGCTTATGGTAAGTGCGGAAGTTTTACTTTTCCCGGATGGGCCTCCGCTTTCATAAGGGAGATAAACGATCCATTCCGGTTTTTGGAACAAGGAAAGACTGGTGGAATTAATATCATTGACTTAGCTAATATTGAGTCTTGTGCCTTTCTAGAAACGAAAGATCTCGGAAGAATACAAAAAGACAATTCATTCGAAGTACTTGGGCGATTTGATAATAGCGACATAAGAGGGTGCAGTTTATTTGTTTGAAGAATTGCCAATGTTCTAGAAAAGGAATTGAATAGAATTGAACATTTTAATCCAGATATATTAACGTAGGTACCATGCATTAACCCCACCTTAAGCAGCCTTCTTTAGGGCAGCCAGTTGTTGTTCAAGGCTTTTAACCCGAAAAATTCGGGTGTTATTCATTGAGATGATGTAACGCGTTGAATATGAGGTAATTGATTTTGAATAAGATGACAAAATCGTTCCCC
>JBCCLN010000244.1:0-6149 GCA_039026865.1 Bacteroidota bacterium
GTCTCTATGACCCATACAATGCGCCCTCGAAGTAGCAATGAGTGTTTTTTCATCTTCTGGACTTAAGATCAACTTTCTTCCTTTTCTTGCCATAGAGCAAAAATAATATTAATTCGCTTATTAATAAATCTTCACATTAGTTCAATAGAATTACCAACTTCAAAACTATCACGATAAATATTGTATATGTTTTGAATACCGTTATTAACAATATCTGTTTGAAATTGCTCTGTTAAATGCAAGCCTTCCCAAGCCATGTATTCATAGAAATTGTCCCAGTTCCATTCTTCACCTAACACATCAAAGTAATAACCACTGTTTGCAGCATTTTTGAAGCTCTGAGAAATAAAAAAGCTTTCTAATTGCTGTAACCCATTTGCGATATAGGTAACATAATTGTCGGCCATATATTCGTGTTGCCAAGGTCCATCTTGATGATATTCATCAATGTAATTCCATAAGGCCAAAAACTCATCATTATAATTTAGGGCATAATTCTGGAAATTGTCATATCCTCCAGCTTCTATAACGTAGCTGAATAACTCAGCGTGAATCATTTCGTGTAGTAAAGTTCGTGCTATACTTAATTTTGACCTGTTAAGTTTCCGGCTATTTAAATTAATTGTTATTTCCCCTGAAATTGTTGGATCGGTATTGCCATTGACTGAAGATTCTAAATCTTTGATGTTAAGGCAAAGGTCAGCTTTTGGATTATCTCCTAGAAAATTCGTCAAAGTTTCATACCCCACATTATTATCCTTCATGATATTCCAGATCCCATTTACGCAATTATTATTGGAAAAATTTTCTTTTAAACAAATTTCCTCCTCCCATGCATCTGCTAAATAATCATTAAGATCACCATCCAACACCCCAATCGGATTAGAAGGGCAATTAGCGTCCCCTTCAACAGCATCTGGCGAAGTGTCACTGGGACAAAATGATTCAGGTGATCCAGAATCGCATGTAGTTCTTGCTAGCCAATCTTCAGGAGGTTCCTCTTCTTCATAAATTTCAATGATAAAGATCACTCAACCCCCGGAACCACCTCCTGATGGAAGATCAGCGGCATAATCAAAGCTTCCACCTCCAGTAGGAACCCAGCTATCCCCAAACCCAGCAGCATCAGGCCCTGATCCTCCTCCTGAAGAACTACCTCTATCACAATCAACCCGTCCACCTTCATCAGATCCTGTTTTAGGTGAATACACAGTTCCCTTTCCATAGTTCACTACAACCCAGTAGATGGGCTTTTCTTGTAAAGAGGAAAACAGCACATTTCCGGTAAAAGAAATCATTTCCAGTTCTCCTTCGTTTTGAGCAAGCCATTCTAAATCCGGATAATAGGTTATGATGTATCCACTAAATCTGTCCTCCTGATTTTTTCTGAGTATGAGATTTTTGAAAACGTAAGGTTCATTGGTTTCCAGCCTGAACGTATATCGTATGATACCTAAGCCTAAATTTTCTGCACTTACCGCTTCATTGAGATCAATATCTCCAATCGCTGAACTCATAACTCTGCCGTTTTCTATTTCTTCACCGTAGACCGTTGCGGAAAGCACTTCCATAAGTTCGTTATTTAGAGAAGGATCAATATTGGAAACAATGAAGTCGGGTTTTACAGGCTCAATCGGTTCATCTGATTGCTGGCAGTTCTGAAGAAATGCAGAAATTGCGAGAAGCAAGAATAGTTGGAGTGATTTCATGGTTAAGGTTCTATTTGAATTAGTACGATTGAATTAGGCACTTAATAAATAGCTCTGGCAGGCTGCAAAAAAGAAAATTGATCATTACAGATAAAGCAAGCACAACAAATCAGCAGATTTCTAAATCTAAATGTACTCATGTGTAAGCTAACCCCCCATTTTTCTTATTTATTAAGTGCCTACTTCATAAAATTAATCCGTTCAAACCATTTTAAGTTTAAGTAGATCGAAAATTACTAAATGAGAATTGAGACAAAAGATTTGTTCTTTAAATACAATCAAGGTAAGGAGTATATCAATTTCGATTTTTTCAATAAGTGCCGAGTCAAACCAAAAACAACAGTTTTGGGGGTCTTCTGCTTGTGGTCAATCGACATGACTTCGTTTGATTTCTGAATTACATGATGAGTAATATTCGTGGTGTGGGCTGAGGAAGGTGGAGTTGGTGTGTTGATTTTCAGTCACTATTCAATTGCCCACAATAGGTCGCAATGGTTCAATAATTGATTCATTTCAATAAACTTTGACACTAAATTTTAACAAAGACTGAGTAAATTATCACGAGTGTCTAATACCTTAAATACAAGTCCTCAACTACTTTGATTTCGTAAAAGAATTTGATGAAAGAATGAGACCCTCTATTGTTAGTAAAGACGTTATAAGAGCCCTTCAATCTGGGAAAGAATGGGCTTTTGATATTGTATTTGAAATATACAATACTCGAGTCTTTGGCCTGGCGATTAAGATGGGTCTCCCCAAAATGGAGGCGGAAGGGGTGTTACAAGAAACATTTATAGCTATTTGGGATAAGAGAAGATCTTTAGATCCCAATCTTTCTTTCAATTCCCTAGTTCTTACCATCGCAAAAAGGCAAACGATAAAAGTAATAAGAAGCAATGCTTCTCGAGCTCAGAGAAATGAACATATGAGGTACCTGATGCCAACTTCATATGAGGGTACGGAGGACTATGTCATTTACAAGGAAATGCTAAAGGAGGCAAAAGAAAAACTTGATTCTTTACCTAAAAAACAAAAACAAATTTGGATGCTAAGCAAGGAAGAAGGACTTAGTTCAGGCGAGATTGCTGATAGGCTTAATTTAACTAAGAGGACAGTTGAAAACCATCTATTTAGAGCTAATAAGGATATAAAAGATTTCCTAAAGCAAAAAAAGTCTAATTAATCAATCGGTAAAACTGAGTAAATAACGGCTTTGCTATCAATACATAAGTAAGAAACAAAAATGACAAAAGAAATCATACATAGCTACTTGGAAAACCAATTGGAACCGGATAAAATGAAAGAGGTAGCTGCTTTTCTGCAAACGAATGACGGAGTGAGACTACTTGAGGAGATGATGGATTTATACTGGGATGGAGAATTTGAAACAGTTGAAAGTTCAACTTTGCAAAAAGTGGAAGGTCCTTTGAAAAGCTACGTAGAACTCACGAAAAAAGAGGAGCGTATTCGTCATACCAATGTCCGAGCTTGGTTGGGTATTGCTGCAAGTGTTTTTTTAAGCATTTTTATCGGTTATCAATACTTTATGCAGCCTGAAGAATTGATCCAAAAAAGTGTGGCAGAAGTTATAGTGAAAAGAACAACAAAAGGTCAAAAGTCAACGGTCCACTTGAAGGATGGCTCTGTAGTGATGCTTAACTCTGAGACAACGATAAGATTTCCAAAGTACTTCTCTGATACTGCTCGCATCATATTCTTAGAAGGAGAAGCCTTCTTTGAAGTGGCAGAAGATAAGTCGCGTCCTTTTACGGTTATTGCTAATGGAATTTCTACGACTGCTCTTGGTACGTCTTTCAATATTAGAAGTTACGACGAAACTTGTAAGGTTTCATTGGTTACAGGCAGGGCAACAGTATACAGAAATTCCTCAGTGAAGAATTATTTTTTAGAACCAGGAGAAGCGGTTTGCTTTAAAAGAGGAGGCGAACCTGAAATGACGGTTTTTAGTCGTGATAAAGATTTTTTATGGACGAAAGGGATCATCCTATTTGATGATAATTCTTTCGATGAAGTGTTGGACAAGTTGAAACGATGGTATAATGTTGATTTTCATATCGAAAACCAACGGAATACTAAGGAGTACACAGGAAAGTTTCAAAATGCCAGCTTAGAGCATATTCTAAAGAGTATGTCATTTACACTTGGATTCGAATTTTTCATCCATGAAAAACAGGTCACTATCATTTTTGACCATTAAAAGTCTCAAGACCAGATGTTTAACCTAAACGATTTTTTTATGGAAAAGCAATACGCAAAAACAGCAAAAATTAGAGTTTTGACCTTCTTGCCAATATTTCTTGCTGTTACCTCTTTATTTGCTAAACTCGGTGCCCAGAGTGTATGGGAAGTGAAAATAAATTTGAAGGTAGATGATCAACCTTTGATAAAGGTTTTTGATGAAATAGAATCTAGAACTGATTTTATTTTTAACTACTCACTTTCAGACGTTAGAGATATTAGAATTACCAAGAATTACCGGGATACTTCTATTGGCGATATATTAATGGATCTCTCAAAAGCTGGAAACGTTGCATTTAAGCAGATAGGAAATAACATTAGCGTAAGCAAACGCTCGCGAAGAGGAAAAAAATCACCAGTAGTGGTTGAGGAGCTAAAGCCTATTACGCTAACGGTAGTAGATGTAAATAATGAACCGCTAATTGGGGTGACAGTAGCTGTGAAAGGTTCTGGTTCAGGAACGATTACGGACTACACCGGTACCGCAACCTTAGATGTTTTGGAGGGAGATGTATTGGTAATAAGTTATATAGGGTTCAAAACGCAAGAGGTTACAGTTGGTGCTGGTGATATTTATCCAGTGGTGCTGGTTGAGTCCACAAACACATTAGAATCTGTGACCGTCACAGGTACCAGGAATCAGAACCGTACAGTAATTGAGACACCAGTACCTATTGATGTCATTAATATGGAAGATATTGTAGCTCCTGGGGGGCAAGTATCGATCACAGAAATATTGAACGTTGCAGCTCCTTCATTTACTTCTCAGACGCAGACAGTTTCTGATGGAACAGATCACATTGATCCAGCGACTTTGAGAGGGTTAGGGCCAGATCAGGTCTTGATTTTAATCAATGGGAAAAGAAGACACACCAGTGCATTATTAAATGTAAATGGTACCGTAGGACGTGGAAGTGTGGGTACGGATATGAATTCTATTCCAGCCATAGCAATCAAGCGAATAGAAGTACTGAGGGATGGAGCTGCAGCACAATATGGATCCGATGCCATTGCCGGTGTAATCAATATCATATTGAAAGAAGATACCGATAAGTTAGATCTGACATTGACTGCCGGTGCAAACTTTAGCGAGAATAGTAACCAATTCGATGGTGGTGTAGATGGCGAAAAGGTTCAAATAGATGCCAATTACGGAATAAAATTACCTAAAGGTGGTTTTATAAACTTAACAGGTTCGTTAGCTTCACGTGAGCCTGCATTAAGAAATAGGGACTATCAAGGAGATATTTTTCAAGGATTTCATGGGGCTGAGCGGATTTTTGCTGCAAATGGTGGAACAGTCGCTGACATGACTTTAGAAGATTATCGAGATGCGGGAGCTCAAATAAGTTACTTAAGTGCTGATACCAGAGCTACCATTGCTGGTTTGGATGTGAATTTTGAAGAAGATGTAGCTACCCTAAGAGATTTGCTTGGAGGAGATGTGGATGAAGAGGAACTTGCCGCAAGGGGTTTGACTCGTGAAGACTTTAGATTTAAAGTAGGAACTGCTGACCTTAGAGAAGGAAAAGCTTTTATAAATATGTCCATGCCTACGAGTGAGACTGCTGAGTTTTATTCCTTTGGAGGAATAGGATATCGTCAAGGACTAGCGTCTGGTTTTTACCGAAGACCAGCACAAGGAGATGGAAGGGCGAATACACCAGCCTTTCCCAATGGATTCCTTCCTGGAATCCAGTCTGATGTAGTAGATAAGTCTATTGCTCTTGGAATTCGCAGCGAAATAAACGGTTGGAATGTCGATTTCTCCAACACCTGGGGACAAAATACCTTCGATATTACCGTAGTAAATTCCAGTAATGGAACACTTGGGGTTGCAACTCCCAGAGAATTTGACGCCGGAGGTTTTGGTTTCACTCAGAACACAACCAACTTAGATGTAACCAAATATTATGACGCTATATTTTCTGGTTTTAACGTCGCGTTTGGTTCAGAATATCGAGTAGAGCGTTTTTCTGTTACTGCTGGTGAAGAAAACTCATGGGCAAGCTATGATATCAATGGAAATATTGTAAATGCGGTCACTCCTGATTCTTTGCTGGTGAAGAACAACTTTACAGATGTTACGCTTGGTGGAGGAGCTCAAGTTTATCGTGGATTTACACCTCAAAATGAAGTATCCCAGTTTAGAAACAGTATTGGAGGGTATATGGATCTAGA
>JBCCLN010000245.1:0-6127 GCA_039026865.1 Bacteroidota bacterium
AAAATAAATTTATATAAAACATCTATTTTATAAATAATATTTGCTGTAAAATGAAAAAACAAGAATATTAATCGCGAATTTGGGTACATCCAACAGTCCTTACCGAAGAATACAAGAAATTATGGCTCCCGAAGGATCGTCTTTGATTGGTCTGATAGTGATGAGTTAGCAAGGATTTAATCCTCGGATGGATCGACCTTGCCTGCCGAAAGGACTTAAGGAATGATCTAAAGGGTTCTAAGATGTCTTCAAATGATCTTTCCCAATTTGTTTTATTTATATTTTAAATATAAATAATTTAAATATCTATTTGATAAATAAAATAAACCCTGTGAGTTTTGTCAAAAAAATAGAAAATGAAAACTTTTTTAGCATTAGTACTAAGCATAAGTCTTGGATCAGCAGTATCCCAAGACGTGAAGGTTGAGCCCACAATCAGCACTGTGAAATGGCTCGGGAAAAAAGCTACAGGTGAACACAACGGGACCATCAATGTTCAGGAAGGAACATTGGAAATGGATGGAAATAAATTGACGGGTGGTTCTTTCAGTATTGACATGACCACTATTAATTGTGAGGATCTACCTGGAAGAGCAAAAACGAAGTTGGAAAATCACTTGAAATCTGATGACTTTTTTGGGGTTCAAAATCACCCGAAAGCCACATTTGTCATTACAAAGGTAAAAGCAACGGGTAGTGGAGTATACCAAGTGACAGGTGACATGACCATCAAGAACATCACTAAGGAGATCCAGTTTCCTGCACGTGTCGTGAAAAATGGAAACAAAGTGGAGGCTACTGCAGATTTAATGATTGATCGTGCGAAATTTAACGTACGCTATGGATCAGGTAGTTTTTTCGATGATCTAGGTGATCGGCTTATTTACGACGACTTTGAAATTTCTGTTTCTTTATTATCGAAATAAAAGGGCCTAATTACGCAGACTTATCAATAATTAGCCTGCCTTATAATCCAGCAAATATGTAATAGTATTAGCTAGACACCTAGTTAATACCCGCGAACGATTCCAATTTAGTGTTGTTATGAAATGGCTCAATTGTTTTATTTAAAAAATCTATATGTAGGCCATAAATATCAATTTGACTTATAGATATAATCAAAAAATCTTTGCTCAAAATTAATACCATGAAAAAGAGAATATTAACTGTATCACTTGCTGTAGTCATCTTGACAACCGCAGCGTTTGTAACATTAACTTCTTTTGACACACCTACCGAAACTGGTGAGACAAAAGAGGAGGGTGCAAGTTGTCCTTTAGGCTTTGATAAGGTCTCTAGGAGCTTCGCAGAGCAATCAACAAAAAGACAAGCAAAGAGTAATACCGACTGGTGGCCTAACGCGCTTGATCTCACTGTTCTTCGTAAAAACGCCATGTTGTCCAATCCACTAGGCGAAGAATTTAGTTACGAAAAAGAATTTGAGAAACTAGACTATTTCGTTTTGAAAAAAGATCTCGAAGCGTTAATGACTGATTCTCAAGAATGGTGGCCGGCAGACTTTGGAAGTTACGTTGGTTTATTCATCAGAATGTCATGGCACAGTGCTGGAATCTACAGGACTGGAGATGGAAGAGGTGGTACCCGAGAAGGAAAGCAGCGATTTGCTCCTCAAAATAGTTGGCCTGATAATGCCAATCTTGACAAAGCAAGAAGGTTGTTGTGGCCAATTAAACAAAAATACGGTCAAGCAATTTCTTGGGCAGATCTTTTCATCTTAGCAGGTAATGTGGCGTTAGAATCCGCAGGTTTTGAAACATATGGATTTGCAGGTGGACGAGAAGATACCTGGGAACCACAGACTGACGTGTATTGGGGCTCCGAAGATAAATGGCTTGCTAATGACAAACGATACGAAAACGGAGAATTGAAAATGCCACTGGCCGCGGTTCAATTAGGATTGATTTATGTGAATCCACAGGGGCCTAACGGTAATCCTGATCCCATTGCGTCTGCTCAGGACATTAGAATAGCGTTTGGGCGAATGGGAATGAACGATGAAGAAACAGTAGCACTCATTGCCGGAGGGCACACGCTGGGTAAAGCCCACGGTGCATCTTCAGAGCATCACATGGGAGCTTCTCCAGAAGGTTCAAGTATCGAAAACATGGGACTTGGCTGGATGAGTGATTATAGGTCAGGTGTTGGGACGGATGCCATTACTTCTGGTTTAGAAGTCACATGGACCAAAACTCCTGTTAAATGGAGCCAGGGTTATTTCCAAACGCTTTTTGAGAATGAGTGGGAATTGGTAAAAAGCCCCGCTGGTGCATGGCAGTTTGAGGCTGTAAACCCGGACGTTATGTTTCCAGATGCATTCGACGAAAACAAAAAAGTAGTTCCGGGCATGCTTGTAACAGATGTTGCTTTGATCAAGGATCCTATCTATAAGGAAATTTCTGCCAGATTTTACGAGAACCCTGAGGAGTTTGATGAAGCGTTCGCAAAAGCGTGGTTTAAGCTTACTCACAGAGACATGGGACCAAAGTCTACTTACTTAGGCCCTGAGATCCCTGAAGAGGATTTTATTTGGCAAGACCCTCTTCCAACAGCTGATTATCAACAAGTAAATGCAAAAGACATAGCTAGCTTAAAAGAGGAAATATTTAAGTCTGATCTAACCGTCGCTGAGTTAGTGTCAACTGCATGGGCATCTGCAGCAACCTACCGTGAATCTGATAGAAGAGGTGGAGCAAATGGAGCGAGAATCAGGTTAGAGCCTCAGGTGAGCTGGGAATCTAACAACCCAAAGCAACTCAAGAAGGTATTGTCTTTTTACGAGAATTTGAAAAGCGATTTTGATACAGATGAGAAGAAAGTATCAATAGCTGATCTGATTATCCTTGGTGGAAACGTTGCAATAGAGAAAGCAGCAAAGGATGCGGATATCAAAACTACAGTTCCATTTACTCCCGGTAGAGTAGATGCTATGCAAGAACAAACGGACGTGGAAGGTATGGCTTTACTTGAACCAATGGCAGACGGCTTTAGAAATTACCAAAAAACGGCTTACACCTTAACACCAGAGGAGTTGTTGGTGGATAAAGCACAGTTACTGACTCTTTCAGTACCTGAAATGACGGTATTGGTTGGAGGTATGCGCGCGATGGGTGCAAACTATGATGGTTCAGATGTTGGTATTCTGACTGACAATAAAGGTGCATTAACCAACGAGTATTTCAGCAACTTGCTCAGTATGGAATACGCGTGGAAAGCGGCTAGTGAAGATCAATATCTCTTTAACGGATATAAAAGAGGTACTGATGAAAAGATATGGACAGCTTCCAGAGTAGACCTCATATTCGGATCTAACTCAGAGCTCAGAGCAATGGCTGAGGTTTACGCGAGCAACGACGCAAAAGAACGATTTGTCAATGATTTTGTAGCTGCATGGAACAAAGTGATGAATCTGGACAGGTTCGATCTTGATTTAGTGCTATAATACACGATGGCAAAGTTAGAAAGGAGCCAAGTATTGAAAAGCCTGGCTCCTTCTTATCTTATTCCCTCAAAAATTCAACACATTGTTCATTTAAAAAAATTTAAATATAGAATGCACGTACGTATTCAGCATATTGAGAATGAAATCTCCAGACTTAGAAATGAGCTACAAGAACCCTTTGAAAAACCCTCCTTTTGGCCCAACTCTTTGTTACTGAAAATTTTCAAAAGACTCATTTAGGACCAGTAAACTACGTTTTTGAATTCTAAAATCCTCTATCTGAACCATAAAATCCAGTTTTGCAAAGGGTTCTACTATATGAAAATCTTAAAGACCTGTTGGGTATTCAGCTCTTCATGGAATAACCATGATTTTGCTATATGGGATTTCATGTCTTTGTTGAAAGCACAGCAACGATCACTGACCTGCATCGAAGTATCCTGGTTGCCTTCCGAAAAAGCAACCGCAAGATTTATCAATGAGATTGTCCTGGAAAAAGCAAGCGATATCAATAAAGAAGGGTGAGCCATCCAGTCATTTTGAGATGTACCTGGATGCTATGTGTCAGATAGAAACGAAAGATGAGAGGATAGTTGACTTTGTTAGGTTATTGAGAAGCAATATGAGCATTAGTGATACCTTGACTAGCGTAGACATACCTCAAGGTGTAAGAAACTTCGTCAGTTTTATGTTTTACGTAATCAAGACGAATGAACCGCATGTAATTGCTTCAGCATTTACGTTTGGTGGAGAGGACGTCATTCCCGATATGTTCATGTCGATTCTTAAACGAGCGGATCCTAACCATGAACGGTATAATAAACTCGCTTACTACCTCCAACGACACATCGAATTAAATGTAGATGATCATGGTCTTTTATCACTGCAAATGATCAAAGAACTATGCGGAGATAGTGATAAAGTGGGGAAGAGGCTTTTATTGATTGCTAGAGAATCGCTAAGAATGCGAATTGAACTATGGAATTCGATTAATGGTCTTTTAATAAATAGAGAAAAACAGCTTGAGCTTCAAGTTTCTTAGTTGTGGACAATCGATTAATGTATTTAGGGGTCACCCATGAAAGCGCTTCTGTAGAAGACCGCTCGTACTTTGCTTTTGACAAGGCTCAAAGAGAGAAATTCATTCATTGGTTGAAGGAAAAGGTTAACATAACTGCTATCAGTATTATAGCGACTTGTAATCGGACGGAAATTTATTTTGAATCTGCCTCTGCAATGCCTTCTGAAGTGAGAAATTTACTACTCATTTATGTAGAAAATCTGCACGGAGTTAAGTTATGTGCTAATATTTTTCAAGTCTTTGATTGTACAATTGAAACCGTAAATCATCTAGTTCATGTGGCAAATGGTCTTCGATCAGCGGTAGTTGGCGACAAGCAAATTATTAACCAGGTAAAAGAAAGCTACCAAGAGGCATTGAAGAGCCAAAATCAAGGTTCTTTACTTGAGAGAGCCTTTCAAGTAGTTTTTAGAAGTCATAAACGTATCGTTAAAGAGTCTACTTACTTGCATGGGTCCACATCTATTGCCTATTCATCCTTAAAACTTGTAGCATCTTTTTTTGGTCGGGATGCACTAAAAAAGCTTAGTGTACTGATCATTGGCGCGGGCGAAATAGCTCAAGACGTCCTTAAGTACCTCTCAAAATTCGATTTCCGCGAAATAGCTACTACGAACAGAACAGCAAGCAAAGTGGCACCTTTAGTCGATCGGTATGGTATCAGTTCTTATGATTGGCAAAGAATAGAAATAAATGACTTTAACTCATTTGATGTGATAATTTCTGCAGTTAGCAATCGTAAAAATCTAATCCGATCAGTTGATAACAGCGGTAAAAAAAGACTCTGGATAGACTTGGCAATGCCCTCTAACATAAGCGAAGAGATCTCCAATCATTGCAATCATATTTACAACATCGATGAAATTGCTTCTTTAGTCTGTGAGACTAGCAAAACACAACTTGAAGCCATTCCTTACGTCGAAAATATCATTGAGGAAGAACTTAAAGTTTATGCTGACTGGCTTAAAAAAGATAAGATTAGATCGTTTTTAAAAGCCTATAAACATAATTCCAAGGTAGCATTCTTAAAATTAGTGCCAAAGACAGTTCATTATCCAATATCGGATATTCAGTTAGATAGATATGCTGAGATACTTGCAAATCGCACAGTTAGAAAATCTGCCAAGGTGCTCAACAAATTAATTGAGGATGAACTCGCCTCCAACCTAATAAAGGTAATGCACTCTGCTTGTCTATGTGAAAGCGAAATGCTACCAAAAATGGTGACTGTAAGAAATTAAACTTTTTGATTTTACTATGTCAAATTTAAGTAAGGTATTAAAATGGATTGGCTGGTCTATTTCTATCATCCTAACGACGGTATTCTTAGTGGGTGCAATTATGGTAAGCCGTAGCCTTGGATTTGGTATGCATGCTTGTATTTACTTAGTTATAAGCTTATTATTCTTTCTTTTAGCAGGATATCTGGTAAAAAAAATATAATAGCAGTAGAACCAAAAGCTGGAGAATTTTCATTGAATTTGGTTTTCAAGCTTGCTCATATGTGTGAAATGTTCTAGGATCAGGATATTCAAAAGCAAAACCCAACTCGGTTATTAGTTTGGAAGAAAGAATTACTCTTCCAG
>JBCCLN010000246.1:0-6055 GCA_039026865.1 Bacteroidota bacterium
GAGTCGCCGACGGACAAATTATGCATGATTTCGGAGATTTGAAATCTGGTGAGCGTTCTGACTATGTGGAGTTTGAAAATGCCTATAGATATGCTTACGTGGAATTAATGATTGATACAGTTTCCTTTTACATTCAACCATTTGATTTTGTAGGTGAGGAAAAACTAAAGGCAGGAAGATATACGTATCAATTAAATGCCACGGACTCCAACTCTCCATTTTGTAGACTAAGTATGGACCTGAGAAATGATTAATCCGACTTTATAAGGTTTTGTTTTTGTCAATATTTATATTCTATTCAATGTGTTGAAACCTACTTATGAATTGTCTCGAGGAGCCTCAACAGGGTATCTTTTCTAAGTTGACATAGTAGGGTTAATTTAATCTGTCAATTAAAATTTTCATTAGCTCTTCAGCCGCGACTTTTCCTTTCCTGGCTAAAAACGCCCTTTCTGTATTATCTCCAAGTTCAAATACGATGCCCGGGATTTGATGATCATGGTAAAAATAGTTTCTCGAAACCATCGTCGGCTTCAAATATAAAGATGGCTTCACATTGGGATTTTTTATAGATAAGTTACTGGCTATTTGATCCACCCAATCATAAATGAATAGCTCATTACTTTTGAGCAAGGAAGAATCCAATGGATAATAAATATCTTCCCAGGTGGAGTGAAAATCTGCTGCAAAGACAAATTCTACTCCTTCTTTCTTCTTTTGTTCGATGAATGACTTTACTGCAGAAGTTTCTGGCTGATTAAACTCCTGCCAATCCCTGTTTAAATCAATTCCTCCTGAATTATGCCTCCAATGACCATTGTCTACTCCGTCAGGATTCATTAAAGGTACGTTGAAGATGCTAAATGCTTTTTTAAATCGTAAGGCTTGTTCTGAATCCCCCGAAAGTGTTTCAATAAATGATTTCATGGCTAAAAAACCAGTCACCTCCGGAGGATGTTGACGAGAAATGATGATTACACTTTTCTTCGCGTCGCGATTACCGATTTGCATCATCCAAATAGGCTTTCCTTCGCGACTCGTTCCTATTGTATATTGGTCTATATTATCTGCGACTGATAACTCATCCATCCATGACTTTACCTCGGAAGATGTCCATAGTTCCTGCGCGGCTATCCATAACGTATCGCTAGATACATCTAGGGTCATCTCTATCGTTTCCGGAACATGATCAATGCCCCATCCGGTGCCTTCAAAACCAATGACCTTAGATGAATCTACAGGTTGGAAATTTTCACCATCATAACTAATCTTAGGATAGTACCGACTCCTTGATTCAGTATAGGTCAACTTTACAGTTATTTCTTTTGATTCCTTTGACCATACCTGAAAGGCATACCAAGGACTTGGGTTAATAGGATAGTTCTCTCCGGTAATTAACGCGATAAAATGGTTGGCACTGTCCATTACGAGTCCATTCAATCTCGCACCCTTAAAATCATTTGAAAAGAAAACAGAGCTGTCTTGAAACGCCCAAATTCCTTTCCATTGTTTATTAATTGGTCTTGTTTCGGTGTTCACTAAAGAAGGGGGACCTTCAGTTTCAGGTATTTTTCCTTGATTGCACGCAAAAAAAAGCAAAAACGGAATCAATAACTTAAGTCGGTTTAGCATCTAATTTTTTTTATTAAACACTTAAGATACACTTCTTTTTCTTTTAAAACAGAAATAACCTGCGCATACAGCAGCGATAACCATAATTGATATTATTGAAGTAGGCTCTTAGTAACTAGCTCTGACGAGCTGCAAACAAAGAGAATGGATCATTCAGATGAAGCGCGCATAACAAATCGGCAGGTTTCTAAGTCCAAATGTGCTCGCATGCGTGTTAACCTCATTTTTCATATTTCCTAAGTGCCTGGTTCAATGATATTAAATATGAATAAGATATCACCACCAACAATGTATTCAATTATTCTTTCTGACTTCCAACATCTTAATGGCGGTAGCGGCTGCTTCATCACCTTTATTTCCATACTTTCCACCGGCACGATCCAAGGCTTGTTGCAGGTTGCCGGTAGTAAGTATTCCAAATATGACGGGCTTGTTATATTTCAAGCTCACATTCGTAACACCATTGGCAACGGCCTCACAAATAAAATCAAAGTGCCTTGTTTCTCCTTGGATGACACATCCAAGGCAGATTACTGCATCAATCTCATTTTTTTCTGCCATCCATTGCCCCCCCAAACTCAATTCAAAAGTGCCAGGGACATTTATTCGCTCGATCTTGTCACGATTTGCTCCGGATTTAAGTAGGGTTTGGTAGGTTCCTGAATAGAGCGCTTCTGTAATTTGTTCATTCCATTCAGCCACAACAATCCCAAAATTGAACTTCCCTGTATCAAAATTCTGATTATACTTGATGTCGCTTAGGTTTTTCTCTGAACTCGCCATACAATATGGTAATGAAGCCTTATCTTTTATTTTGAAATTGATTCAGAAATCTAGCTCAAGGGATGGTAAAGTGATGAAATAAATTTAATGTGACCGAAGGATTACTGCGCCAACGCCAACAGCCTAGCCTTTTGTTTTTTTGCATCATGTACTTCTGAGGAAGTCGGATACTCTTTCTCAATGATCCCATATGTGTCAGCCGCCTCAATGAGAGATCCGTTTTGCTCATAAGCTATGGCCAATTTCTTTAAATAGATAGGTGTAAACGATTTGTTTGGCTTATAATCTACTGCTTCCTTATAATAGTTAATAGCATTTTCAAAATCGTCTTGTTCCATATAAGCATCACCAATCAAGGCATATGCCCTAGCTTGGATCAAAAAGTCATTACTATTAAAATCTTTAAGGTACCGAATTGCACCGTCAAAGTCTCCTAGTTGCAGGTAAGAAGCCCCGGCATAAAAGTAAGATAGGTTTGCTGCATTGGTACCAGGAAATTCCTCTATGATCTCAAGAAAACCATAACTATTGCCGTCTCCGTTTAGGGCTAATCCAAGACTATCCGCTTCAAAATAGAACTGGGCCTGAAAAAGCTCTTCTTGAGCAGAATTGTTCTGATTCGTGATATAATAGTTGTACCCGGCAAAAGCAACTATAATGGCTGCCAATACTCCGCCTACCCCAAAAACCAACACCTTATTTCTCTTACTATTAAGAAACTCGTTGGCTTTATCTAGGATCACATTTGGATCTTCTAAAACATCAATGCCATTGTCTTTCTTTTTCTCTTTTGCCATTTTTATACGGATTATCTAGCATTTCTTGTCTATGATACCACTTATCTCAAGTTATTCCCATGCTATAGCAATGAAGGAGCACAAAGATATATTTTTGCCCAGATGTGTAGATATCAAAGAATTATGAATTTATAAAAGGATAATCATCTTCCACATAGTTGTCTGTATATGCCTCCAACGCTTCAGGCCAAGGGGAGTCTTCAGCAAATTTTACCGCTTCTGCTACTCTGTTCTTAATTTCCTGGTCTATTTTCTTTAGCTGATCTTCCGTTGCCCATTTATTTTTTAGCATGGTTTGTTTCACTTGCTCTATTGGATCCTGATTCTTGTATTCTTCTAATTCGTCTTTCGTTCTGTATTTCGCCGGATCAGACATAGAGTGTCCTTTATAACGATAGGTCCTGAATTCCAGGAAGGTTGGTCCATCTCCTTTTCTGGCCCGGTCCGCGGCACGCTTCACAGAGTTATGAACTTCCTCTACCTTCATGGCATCTATTCCTTCAGAAGGCATATCATATGCTTGTGCAAGTGTATGCAGTTCAATCACATTAGATGTTCGCTGCACTGAAGTACCCATAGCATATCCATTATTTTCGACGACAAAAATGGTGGGCATTTTCATAGTCATCGCCATATTAAGTGCTTCGTGAAATGCTCCTTGCCTTACCGCTCCATCTCCCATGTAGCAAATACACACATTTTTTGTTTCCAAGTATTGTTCGGCAAAACCAATTCCTGCTCCCAAAGGTATTTGAGCGCCTACTATGCCATGTCCTCCCATAAAATTCACATTTTTATCAAACATGTGCATAGATCCCCCTTTGCCTTTTGAAACACCAGTAGCTTTTCCGAAAAGCTCTGCCATTACTTTCTTCGGTTCTGTACCCAGTGCTAAGGGATGCCCATGATCTCTGTAGGCCGTAATGTATTTATCATCTTTTTCCAGTGCTGATACTGCTCCTACTGCACATGCTTCCTGACCTATGTAAAGATGACAAAATCCTCTTATTTTTTGCTGGCCGTAAAGCTGGCCGGCTTTTTCTTCAAATCTTCTTATTAATTGCATAGAGCGAAACCACTCCATGTATTGTTCCTGTGTGAATTCTTCTTTGCTTTCAATTTCCTTTTTAACAATCATAACAGAATTTTTATTCCCTTAGCATGTGTTTGATCTTCGCTTCGCAATAACACACGAAATTACTTCAAAATCAATGATCCTAAAAAAACTTAGGCTTACGAGTTTTAAAAATCATTCAAATAATTCTTTTGAGTTTGGCAAGAGAATTAACTGTGTTTTGGGAAAAAATGGAAAGGGAAAAACCAATTTGCTGGATGCTATCTATTATCTCTCATTTACAAAAAGTGGGTTAGGTTCGCATGATCGATTTTCAACCATGCACGGGAAACCTGCTTTTACAATTTTTGGTGAATATGATGAGCTAACTACGGCAATCCAATATAGAAAAGGAAAAAACAAAATACTAAAGATTGATGGTGCGGAGCCTGAAAGATTGAGTGATATTATTGGCAAAGTCTTATTGGTAATGGTCTTGCCAAATGATACTAGTATCATTACGGAAGGAAGTGATCTGCGAAGAAAATTCTTTGATGGTGCCTTGAGTCAGTTTGATCTGTCTTATTTGGAATCTCTTCTTAAATACAATAAGGTTTTAAAACAAAGAAATAGTCTTTTAAAGCAGACTGACAGTCTGGCAATTGATCACGCTCTTTTAGAAACATACGATGATCAGTTGATCCCTCTCGCGCAAAAAATTTCTTCAGAAAGGAATGCACTTAATCAAGTATTTGAGCCATACCTTCAAAAAAATTATAAAGAACTCCACGATAATCATGAAGTTCCTAGGATAAATTTTAAAACACATGTCGATCAAGACTTTATTAAAAGATTTAAGTTGAGCTTTGTGAAGGATCAAATGATGCAACGTACGCTTTTAGGGAGTCATAAAGATGATTACGAATTCATTTTGGATAATGAGCCCATAAAAAAGTTTGGTTCTCAAGGACAGCAAAAAACATTCATCATTGCGCTCAAACTAGGACTTTATGATTTTTTGGTGAAAAAAACAGGGGAAAAGCCCTTACTTCTACTGGATGATATTTTTGATAAACTAGACGACAGTCGAATTCAGCTGTTGGTTTCCTTGCTTAAAGATGGAGATAGGTTCGGACAAATATTCATCACGGATGCTAGAAAAGATCGTAGCAAAGCGCTTTTTAAGAACGAAAAAGGAGTGAACTTTATAGAAATTGGCTAATATGAATTGAGCGCAAAAAGTTCAAAAGTAAATCTATGACCCAACCACCGGATGCATCGGTCTGCCCATGCGGTTTATTGTGAATTCCATATGGCCATTTTGAAAATAAGCTTATACCTATGAAAGAAGATCCTATCAAGAGTTTTAGAAATGCGTTCAAAAATTTTTTAAAAGAAGAAAACCTAGAACACACCTATAAGCAAAAACAATTAATCACAAATTGGGAAAGTATAATGGGGAAAACAATTGCCTCGAGAACTACCAACCTTTTCTTTTCAAACAAAGTGTTATTTATAAAGCTTTCTTCTGCTCCCCTTAAAAATGAAATGTTACACGCAAAACCTCAGATTTTAGCATTGGTGGAGAAAGAATTAGGCAAGGGAGAGGTCACAGATGTTAGGTTTTTATAGCTGTTTCCCATTAATCCACCTTATACCCACCTTAAGCAGCCTTCTTTAGGGCAGCCAGTTGTTGTTCAAGGCTTTTACTTCGTTTTTCTTTTAATTTGGTTTGGTTTAGCCGAAATATTTCGGGATTAAACGCTTCTTTTTTAGTCCTCATATGAAA
>JBCCLN010000247.1:0-6052 GCA_039026865.1 Bacteroidota bacterium
CAGGACTATTCCTTATTATGACACCCTAAAACCCATTCTCAAGGACAAAGAACAGTAGGATGTGGCCCGGGAACCTTTTGTGGCTCAACCGATTAGCCTGCTATCCGACAATTGTCTGAACTAGGCAGCCATAGCGTAGTTATACTCGCCAATTATAGTTGCGAATGAATTGATCACGTGTGCTCATTCAACACCCGGCATGCTGGCATACTGCTTACACTTCCTGTCGATTCCTGTCGACCCCATATCTAAAGAACTTACATAAAAGTAGGTGATTACCTCAAGTGAGAAGTAAGACGATAAAAACCATGCGAAAGTTCAATCGTTTTTCAAATTCTTTTTCGGAAGATTATCCACCCTCACTATCTTGCCTGCAAATGGAGAATTTTGTGGTATCGGCTCGTAAATACAGACCTCTTGGTTTTGGGGAAGTAGTGGGGCAAGAACACATCACTACCACACTCGAAAATGCCATTAAATCGAATCACCTGGGACAGGCACTGTTGTTTTGTGGGCCTAGAGGCGTAGGAAAAACTACCTGTGCACGAATCTTAGCTAGGAAAATCAATGATTTCGATGCTGAAGAAGCAGAGCGTACTTCTAATTTTAACGTTTTTGAGCTAGATGCTGCTTCAAATAATTCTGTAGATGACATCCGAAATTTAATAGATCAGGTTCGGTATCCGCCACAGCAAGGAAACTACAAAGTATACATCATTGATGAAGTTCACATGCTTTCTACCCAAGCCTTCAATGCGTTCCTGAAGACACTAGAAGAACCTCCCGGATATGCTATTTTTATTTTAGCTACTACCGAAAAACATAAGGTAATTCCTACGATTCTGTCTCGATGCCAAATTTATGATTTTAATCGAATTGAGATAAAAGACATTGTTTTGCAGCTTGAAAAGATTGCCAAGAATGAAAAAGTTGAAACGGAAGCTGAAGCATTGCATTTAATTGCTGAAAAGGCCGATGGCGCATTACGCGATGCGCTTTCTATTTTTGACTTAATCACTACCTTTTCTTCAGAAGGAAAAATTTCATATAAAGACACAATTAAAAATCTTCATATCCTTGATTATGACTATTACTTTAAACTAGTAGATGATTTGTTGGCGGAGAGTATGGCCGGAGCCCTAATCCTCTTTGATGAAATTTTAAGGAATGGATTTGATGGAAGTAATTTTCTCAGCGGGTTTCAACAACACTTGAGAAACCTATTAGTAGCGAAAGACAAACAAACCGTACAGCTACTGGAGGTAGCCGATAACCTAAAAGAAAGGTACTTCACTCAATCAACCAATTGCAGCCCATCTTTTCTCTTGTCTTCCTTGAATATTGCCAACCAGTTTGAATTGAACTACAAGCAAAGCAAAAACCAACGCCTTCATGTGGAACTGTGCTTAATGAAATTAGCTCATCTTCCAAATGCCTTGTCCTTAAGCTCCACTGAAAATGGGGCAAAAAAAAAAGACCACACAGTGAGTTAAAAACCGAAAGTAGCAAGCCTGAAGATGAGCTTCAAAAAAAGGAAACTAAAAACCAGAATACAGCAGTTCCGAGGCTAGAGGGAGAGGCGATAAATAAATATCCGACACCTGGAAAGACCCACCCTATTATTAATATTCAAGAGCCAGAAGCCAAAAGCCAAACAGATACTCCTCGTATTTTCAACAGAAAAAAGGTTAAAAAAGAGAGCGCTAATGAAGAAAATCCACATGTCTTTGAAAAAAAGAAAGAACCTTTTACCGAAGAGGCATTGCAAGATATGTGGAAAGAGTTTGGTAGAAAAAAAGATGATGTTGGGGATGCAGACAGACTTATTCTTAATCGCAAGGTGGAAAAAGGAGAAGGTCATGCAATAGTTATTCATTTAGCAAGCCAGCTAGAAGTAAGTTTCCTGGAAAAATTAGAAGTAGAGCTAATTCAATTCCTTCGATCAGAGTTGAAAAATGATCATATTGTTTTATCAAGGAAAATTATGCAAGAAGTGGGAGTTAAGAAACTTTATACCAGTAAGGATATTTTCGATCACATGCTAAAGGAGAATCCTCACTTAAAAGATTTGAAAGATCGCTTAGGACTGGATTTTAATTATTGACATAAGGGCACCTTTAAAAACTCAGTTCAAGAATTTGAGGTAGCGTTTTTTTTCTGAGACAAGACGTCAAAAACGGAGTTTAGCGGCGTTAAATAAGTATTTTAATAACGAAGTATCAGGAAAAAAGATCATCTCAAAAATTGAAAGTGGGTTTTAGAGGTGCCCATAAAAGTCTTAACCTGGTTTATCCACAAAATCAAGACAATTTGCAATGAGTGGAAGAGGATATCATGAGAGTAAAAAAATTAGATGATAAATGAGTTTTTGTTAATACTTTTCGAGATCACAATCTTGAGATATTATTGCATTAAAAAATCAATTAATGACGTACACACTCAGAAACTTTGATAATGACTTTCAAATTGTCAATTCTTTAGGATGGGTCTTGATTGTGGTTTCACTCGTTTTCCTGATAATCAAAGGTATGCCTGGATATCTAATTTTTGCAGGTATTGGGGCGGTACTAATTTGGTGGCAGATAAGAGGTAAAAGAATAAAAGTGGACACTTCGGAAAAAACAGTAAAATCTGGAAGCAAAACTTACAATATCATTGAGCCTATCCAGATTTATATGAATAAAGTGATGATGTCTCAAAACGTGAATTCACGAGTGAGCTCTTCAAACATCAAAGCTTACTTTTACAAAGCTTACTTACTCGATAGAGGCGCGAAAATACTTCTTTCTTCTAATAGAAAAGAAGATCGTGATTTAGAAAAACTCGTATCTATCACCCAAGAATTTGGCATCACATTTATCAAAAATTACTGATTTTCACCTGCAAAGACTTTTATCTCCTGACCAGAGTTTAAATCAAAGTTTGACATACCATTTAAATCCATCAATTCGTCTACTGTCATCTGGTATTTTCGAGAGATAGCATATAGTGTTTCACCAGGCTTCACTTTATGAGTGATAACATTTTTGTCTTTGACAGCTTCATCTATTGGGGCTTTAACTTGAATATTTTGACCAATACTAATAGCATCTGGATCAGTAAGTTCATTCCATCGCAGAAGGTCGTCTACTTTTACATCATATAGTCTTGATATAGCCCAAAGGGATTCTCCCTTTGTAACGGTATGGATTTTGACTTTTCGTCTTTCTTCTGAGTTATCGATTACGGGAACAACTATGGATTCCGTTTCTTTATTTTCAATTTTGTCCATTGTCGCTTCATTGGATAGTTTGGTAGTTGCAACAACGGATTTTTCCACGCCAGTTTCTGTTATTTCAGGCAAATCGATTTTGTGATAGGCTATAGATTCGTTTTTAGGCATTGTCTTGCTCAACCAAAGTACTCTCCCGGGATTTAGTTCCCCAGTTAAATTGATCCTGTTCTTTTTAGCTAATCTACTCAAGCGAATACCATATTTCTGAGAAATTTCCCATAAGGTTTCATCTTTCTGAGTGACGTGAAAACCCATCTTTGATCGACCCTTTTTCTTCTTTATATAGTAAAACTCATTGGGTATTATTTTTTGGTCAATAGTCATATCGTTATATTTTCTAAATTTTTTCTGACTTATGCCTGCCCTTGCGGAAATAGACGGCACATCATCTGTTTCTCTTGATAAAATGGATGGGATTTTATTAAGAGGAACAATTACAGATCTATCTGACTTGGTTATTCCAGGTTTTATTTCTGTAGGATAGATCTTCTTCTCTGGTTCTGGTATTTTATTTGCCTTTTCTTTTCTATTATTTGCAAGAGTTCTTCTAGGTCTAGATCCTGTCCTAGGTACCAATACATAATAGGTTTTATCCTCAGGTATTTTTCCTCGCTTCAACCATTTGTTATATTTTTCTATTTCTTCCAGATCTACTTTTTGCTCTCTTGCGATCTGCTGTAGTGATTTTCCTCCAGCATTTTTTATCTCATCTAACCAAATTCCTTCCGAGTGTGGCCTGCCCAAGGCGGGTGAAAATGCGACCACATGAGCAATGAATTTCTTTAAATACCAGTACGTCTTTGTGGTCACATGTATTTTTTTACTACCGTAGTTCTTGGTATCAGTATGCGCTTTAGCTCCACCTGGCCCTGCCTGGTACGCAATGACTGCATATGCCCAATTATCAAAGAAAAAATTGTTGGTTTTAAAATATTTAGCAGAACCTCTGGATGCTGATACAATATTTAGCCGTTCATCTACCTGGCGATCTATCCGTAGCCCTACCTCTCGTCCAGTAAAATCTTTAAACTGCCAAAAACCAACAGCATTCGCTGTAGAGACTGCATCCGAGATTAACGCACTTTCTTGGATGGCTAAAAACTTGATTTCATCGGGTATGCCATTTTTCCGATGTTCTCGCTCTATTATAGGGAAATAAAGATTCATCCGATCCACCAAAATGTTATAATAAGTATTGCTGCGAGTAAGCCTGTCAACATCTTGCTGGATCTGACGCCTGGCGCTTTCATTGATGTGAAGCTTCACGTCTCCAATCATCATTAGGCTTGGTACAGTCTGGGAAATACAGAAAACGGGAGAAAGAAAACAGAAAAAAAGAATCAACCATAAATAGAAAATCCTAAGTCTTAAAGTATTTATACGTTCCATCTTTAATCTTACCGATCTGAAAGTTTGAGTTCTGTGATATTGATCACTCATGTCTACTATCTGCGTACTATTTTCCTGATTTCTAAATCTTCCTTAAAATCATTAAACCATCCCGAATTGGAAACAAAACGTTTTGAACGTTGGAATCTTTCTGGACTTTTACATTAAAAGCACGAATGGATTCTGTTGCAGCATCTGTCTTGGAAGGATCCGATACTTTACCACTCCAAAGTACATTATCAGCGATGATGGTCCCTCCTTTACTTACATCCTCAATTACAAGATCAAAATAATTCCCGTAATTTTCTTTGTCTGCATCAATAAAAACCAGATCCCACTTCAAATCAAGGGTAGGAATTAAATCCATTGCATTACCTACAATCATTTCAATTCGATCCCTGAATCTGGAAGCAGCGAAATATGATTTTGTGCGAATAGCTAACTCTGCATTGTCATCAATAGTGATCAGCTTTCCTTCTGGTTTTAGCCCTTCTGCGAGGCAAAGAGTAGCATAGCCTGTGAAGGTTCCAATTTCTAGTATATTGGTCGGTTTTATCATATGTGATAACATGGAAAGAACTCTGCCTTGAAGGTGTCCTGAAAGCATTCGTGGTTCCAATACATGGAGGTGAGTCTCCCTATTGATTTGTTTTAATAAATCAGTTTCGGGCTCGGAGTGATCTTCTATGTACGTTTGAAGATCTTCAGGGAGAAATTCCATAAATGTAAAGATAGAGGTAGTTTTGGAAAATCTATTTTCTCGATTTGGAATATTCATACATAATCGATACGCTATCTAAGTTTTATGATGAAGATAGAGCGAACAGACAAAAAAATCCGAGCAAGTGTTGCAAAAGTATGAATCCAGTAAGTATCTCTATCACTAAGTCAGGGTTAGGCGTTTTGCCAGGACCCTTTTGATGTAATCCTCCATGCTTGGTGTTTAATGCCTTCTCATTTACCGCTGAGCATACATTCTGATGATACAGATTTAAGTTCATTTATAGCTGATTTTAAAAATTTACTTCTATTCAATGCAATCAATGAAAGTTGAAAATAAGTGGCTAATGTGCGTATTTTCCGTTTACGCAAATAGTATATTGAATGCAACAGCTATTACAGTGAAACAGGACAGGAAGATAAAAAATGAATTGATGACTATTCTTGAGATATCGTATCAAACTTAGTTGGAATTTAAGAGGGTTCTACTAATTTATTAGAACAAAAAAATTAAAACCAAAAAAAGTAGAACCCATGATAAAAAGTAGTGAAATCAATCGAAAAAAGATGAGTTGGCTTATGACCCAACCCCTGGATATTAAGGCAGAGATATTGACCCAACATTTTGAGATATGTCGCATCCTGATCAACTCTATCCTTGAAGAAGAG
>JBCCLN010000248.1:0-6049 GCA_039026865.1 Bacteroidota bacterium
CTCTCGGTGGTGTTGGAGCAAATAAGCGGGTCAAAGTTGATATTTCAAGAAGTGAGGTATTGCAATTCGAGCCTGCACTGCAGAACGCTTACCTTGCATACTCAGATCAAGAAGACCATCAATTACTTTGCTATCCTCTTGAAGAAGTACTTGTTGAAAAGCTCAGGTCTATAATTCAACGGATGCAAGCCAGGGACTTTTATGATATATGGTACCTTACAGAGATGCATGAGATGGATCTGACTCTTTATGTGGGCGAATTCAAAGCAAAATGTGAAAGTAAGGGAATTGATCCCCACAGGCTTCATGAAAAATTAAATCAACGTTTACCTCAATATCAAGGACGTTGGAAAAGGTCAATGTCTGATCAAATTCCAGATTTGCCGGATTTTGAAACTGTACTCAGAGGCGTAATGCGACACCTGAAAAAACTAGAACTTTAATGATAACGAAAGATAATCTCAAAGAAGTTTTGACCCAGTATGACTTTAAAGATACCGGTGACAGTTTCAAATGCAAGCCCACGGCTACGATAAACCGATCTGGGTGGACGGTATGCCGGCTTGATTAAAAGTAATGGCCTTCTAAAACCGGTCTATCACAACCTGAGACTATTGATTGAGAAGACGGATGGTTTTGAAGAGGTCACTAACGTGAATGATCATCTGTACAAATTCACTTTTTCGGATAAATCTTCTATTTATGTACTGGAATGATTCGAACGTCCCCGCAAGCTTACCCGCATTAAATGCAGAGGCATTGACCATTCATGAGTTCATCTATCAAGCAGGCGAAACCCCAAAATCCTCCGAAGTGAACGCTCTTGGCGATTATGACTTTGGAGCCCACCCGGTATTAATTGAATTGCGTGATTAATAGTACGATTCAAACCTAAAAATACCCTAGGTAGGGTATTGATTGCGAGTTCATTTTGGGGTTAATTACAAGTGATATCTAACTAAAATTTTAGGCTAATTCAAAAAAATAATAGAGGATTTTACTGTTTATAAACTAGCTTGATTAGAATAAATAAGTTGTTTATTAACTGTATTATTCATCAACTAATACCAATGAAAAACACTGTCATCCTTACACTTTTATTATTCTCATTCTATTTAGTAAAGGCAAAAGATGATGAGACATTAACTCACCCTGAAATTAAAGTCGAGGTATTAAATCCAGACTCTGCGGCAAACGCTCAATTAAGACTAAAAATTCAAAATAGAGTTTCAAAGATTCGTCAATTGAATAGTACATTTTCAAGTTATACTCCTGTTGTCGCACCAGCTATTACCACCGATTGCTTTAATGTTAAATCAACTGTTTTAAACGTTTTGTCAACTAAATGGAAAGAAATGCTCTTTGATAAAGGGGAGCTTGAGAAACTTGACCAATTAGTTATTCTCGAACCTGAAGATCAAGCATTAAATGATCTCGTAACAGATCTTAGAAAGGAATTTCAAATGATTATCAGTGATACTGGAGTTGATGTTAACACAAAAGTTTCCTTTTCAAGCAACAAAATAATAAATAACACATTGACCTCATTTCAATCAAATTTCTATCGTTTCGAAAGAATCAATCAAATCTGTCTTTTAATATTAAATTAACTAACCATGAAAAAGATTTTTATAGTAGCGAGTATTGTACTACTAGGGTCAATACAAGCAAACAGCCAGACAATTGAAATAATAGATGCAATAGCAGGAACACTTATTCCAGGAATAACCAAAGGTGTTAAGGAGGTCATTGATAATGGAGCTGGAAATAATAAGAAAAAAGAGGAGGCTAAAAAAGAAGTTGAAAAAAAGATAGTTGCGGCTCAAAAGGAACTTCTTACAGGGTTGGAGAGTGAAATAAATAACATCAACACTGCAAGAACTTTATATTCTGAAAGTAGAAAGGCAAATTCAGCAATTGGCGCATTGAAGGCTGTTACCAATCCACTTCTAATCCAACACGCAAAAACAACTGACGCAATTGAAACAAAAAGACAAATTGCACTTCTTTATTCTCAAGAATGGGATGTTCTCAATTTGACTATTAAGAAAATCGAGGCAATTGGAATTGCTTCTCTTGATGCAAACCTTCAGCAAACATTAACAGAAGAAAAAGATAAAATAACTGAAGCATTGAATCGAGTTAATACAATAAATTCTTTCAATAGTGGAAAATTATCATGGACAGGAGATATTAGTCTAGATCAGGCAAATGAACGAATAACTGCAATTGAATTAAGCAGCGAACATATTTCAAGTCTCAAAAGCGCAATCGAAAATATTGCGAGAGTAGTGGATACAAGATTGCAGACTTACAAACTCTCCTTTGAAAAATTAAAATCCGATATTGAGGAGAAGGAAGAATAAAGGTTTAAAACGAATAAGCGAACTGAGCCACTTGACATTCTTCAGCAAATTGAAGGTTTCAATTCTTCTTACAACTAGGTTGCATGTTCATTTGAGCTAGGCACTAGCAACAACAGTTGAACATAATCAAGAAACGATATTGCCTTGATGAGATTGCATTTCTCAGACCTCCTAAGCTCAAAGCAATTAAGAGAAGAGTACTTTATTGTTGTATTCTGGGTGTTACAGCAATTTCTCTTCTTGCGGTAATTTTTGCTGGATTTTTAGAAGAGTTTGAAGTGAAAGTTGTTGCGGGTTTAGCAGCTCTTTTCATTGGGACTATGCTTAGAAACCCTGTTAATCAAATTTTTGAAAAAAGGGACAAACTGGAAGAAGCTAATGCAGTTGCTTTACTCATAAAAAGTCAAATCGATTCTTTAGGAAACCCTCCAAATGTAGAAGCAGAAAGTCAAATCATAGAAAATTGCGACCTAGCTAAAAAATTATTAACCAATGCCTAGAGAAAACAGAATCGACATTGAATCCTTACGTAAGGAAGTTGACAAAAAAGAAAGTAAATCTTTTTTCCGGCTATTGCTTTTTAATGGGCTTCCAGTGCTAATTGTGTTAGCCGGAACATTTTATGCAAGTACTAATCTCGAAAGATCTTATTCAGAACTTGAAACTGTTAAATGCCTGCTCAAAGAGGCTGAATTCAAAGTAGATTCCTTGAATATTTACTTTAGGAAAATTTCTCAGGATGTTGACGATTTAAAAGGGGATGAAAAAAAGTTGACTGATTTTCTTATACAGCTTATAAAAACATCTAAAAAGAATAGTGTTGGTAGTGAAGAGCTGGATTGGGATAGAATCTCAAAATGTATACTTGACTTACCGTCCGGTAAAAGGAAAACGGCCGTCTTAATTTCTCTTCTAATTGCATGGAAGGAAATCCCTTTTGAGCTTGGTGGTTCGAGCCCATCTGCTTCTTTTGATTCGCCAAGTTTTCTAAAATACGTAGTTGAACAGGTTGGCATAGAGGTAAATAAAAGACCTGATGAATTCCTTTCAGTTACCATGATGAAAAAATTCGAAAAGGTCGACAAGCCTCTCCCTGGTGATCTAATCTTTTACAAAGGTCAAACTGGAAATTTTGGACTAATGTATTTATGTGATGGGCACTCTGATGGACAAGGAATTGCCGTTGGAACTCTTCAAGCTATATCACCACTAGCAATATATGAAACGAGACATATTAACACTCCATTCTTCCCTTTAAGGGGCTACTACAGAGTAAATTATGAAGATTACGAATAACGAGTTGTTACTCCACCGAGTCGTAGGTTAAGCAAAGCAATCCTACAACCTAAATATAAGCAAAAGCCCCATAACTCAAGACTAAATCAAATAATGAAACCAATTAGGCTAGTCTGTAGCATAACGGAATTTTTTCTTCTCATTCGATCAATTAAGATAACTAGATCTCCTTATTGTAAAAGCATGATGATCAATTAAAGCGGTTCAGATTCAAAAAATACCCTAGGTAGGGTATTGATCGCGTGCCTATTTTAGGGTTACTTACGAAATGTTCCGAAATTTTACTTCAGAACAGTCGAAAGAGAAATAACAGGAAGAGGTTCCTGTTATCTGTTAGTCGCCGTAACCTAGAATATATGGACACACACACAATAGAAGATCTTTCAGAAGAATCTTTATTTGAATTAGTAAAGAGCTTTATTACAAAAAAGCCTAGAAAAAAATTTCTCTTTCCTCAGGAAGGCAACCTAAAAGGAACCCCCTACATATGTGAATTGGTAAGGTTTGAAAAAGACGAAAAAATCAGAGTACATTCACATAGTGACGGTCGAGTGTATAAGATCATACTCAATCCAAAGGGATACCTTAAATACGGAACTAAAAAAGGTAGTGAGGATCAGGATTTCAAGTTTGGAGAAATAGCTTGGGTGGAACCTTCTGTAACATATAGTACTGTGATTCTAAATGAAACGGATTTGTTAATCCTTACCCCTCCTCCAAGCTCAATCATAGTGTCTGAATAATATGGCTTCAATTAACTTAGACCTGACGCAACCCTTTAGACGAAGAATCTTTTTAGTACTTTTTTTCGGCCTTTTTTTTAAAATAATTTTTCTAAATATTGGTAGCTGTAAGTGGTGTGAATTATTGGAGTGGTTTGGAGGAGCTATTGCCTCAGGTTCAATTATTTTCTTGCTGATTGATTGGGGCTGGCATGAGGTTGTTAAACAAGATAGTTTAGTCAAGGAAAAAATTCGATATTCGGATTGGATTAAAGTAATTCCGACTGCTAAAAAGACAATTAGAATACAATCAACTTTTTCATACCTGTTTCAATGTGACGAGGAAAATTTGAGAAAAGAAAATAATTGGTCCGAAACCAAAATAAATGAACAGAAAAAAGATTGGCTTGATTTTCTTCATAGCATAAGAAATTTATTGAAAGATAAACCTGTCAGAATTGAGATATTACTTCTTGATCCTTTCTCCCAAATAGCAGATCACCGAGATGATGAAAGAGGAGGCGTGGTTAAACCAAACCTTTTTCATAATCTTCGAGGCCTATATGAAAATCTGTATAATGAGGAATCTAAATATTGGGTAGGTGATATTGAAGTCATGGTATACAATAGACTTCCGGGCCTCCAATTTCATCAAATCGATTCAGAAATAAGTGTTTCATTTTTTCCACCAAAGGAAGCTGCATCGGAACAAAGCAGACTAACGACAAACGATGGAACAAAATCTGCAGATTTTTATTTGAATTGGTTTAATGAAACTTGGCTCGACAAACTAAAAACAAAGACACTGGGTGACTATATGAAATTAAATCTGAGAGTTATTATTGAAGGTGAAAAATTCCAGGAACTAGAATGTTTATACATCGAGAGCCATAAATACCCAAAAGCAATAATCATTAGTGTTACAGAAGTTCAAAACGAACTTATAAAAAAAACCATAGAATCAGTTCAAAATGATAGATTTCATTCAGTGAAGTTCGAATGTAAATGGTCTCGTGAACATAAGACCTTTGTTGAGCCAACACCTTATCGAAGAGACGACTCACAATTTACTGTTTATGAGGATATGTTTAAAGAAAAATATGGTTTAGATAATTTTACTCAACTGGTCTATCTTAAAAATCAGGCGGCTAGCAAACAATAATTCTGAGCTCTAAGCAGTTTCCCATCATCGACATTGATTTTAAGATTAAATTTGAAGGGTACGCGCCTTAAGCTTATCCTGAAACTAAATTAAATAATAGAAAAGATCCGGCTGGTCATTTTATCCAGTCGTAGGTTAAGCAAAGCGATCCTACGACCTCACCATCAACAAGAGCATCCGATCGGACTGCATTTAAACTACTATCTCCATCAAAATAGAGTTTCTGATAAATACTAAGTATCCAACTCATCCCTCTTCATTTGATAGTGTTGCCAGTAGTCTTTTTTGGTGGGTTCATCGAGGAATGACCGATGGATCAGTTCCTCTACGAACGGCTGCCTTTCTACAAAAGGAGCCAGTAAAGAATCTCTCCGCCTTTCGCTGATCCCGATTCTTTGGGCAAACTCCTGAAAATCTTCAATACCTGCTCTACCGTTGGCACGCATATGATCAGACATGAAGTCATCCGTAAATAGTCCTTCTTTAAGCGCAAAATCGGTGTC
>JBCCLN010000249.1:0-5988 GCA_039026865.1 Bacteroidota bacterium
CTTTTAGCCAATTCAATCGCTTTATCGTAAAGTAATTGCCCGACCTTTTTTCCGTGATATTCTTTTAAAACGTAAATCCGCTCGATTTCAAGTGCGTTCTCGTCCTTTATTTCGGTTTGTGCTTGTCCAACATTGACTTTTAAATACCCGATCGTTTCTTCGTCTAGTTCTGCAAAGAAGAATTCAGAGTGAGGGTCAACTAATTCCGATCTTAATTTTTCGGTCGAAAATCCACTTTCCAAATATTCGATCATATCTACTTCACTGTTTTCAGCAGAAAAAGCCTCATAGAAAGTCCGTCGACCGATCTCTTTTAATTTATCAATGTCCTGAATAGTTGCTTTTCTAATTCTCATTTATTGATTGCGTCCGTTTTTTTAGATTTCATTTATGGTTAAGATAAACTTTATTCGTTTTCAAACCGAATCCTACTTTCCTAAAGAATCATCTTGTGATTAACTATTTTCCAAAAAGGCAATCAAAACTGTCGAATCACGAGAGATGTAAAAAGCCATTCCGGCGCTTTGTTAGGAGCACTAGTTCAGCTAACCCTTCCCTGCCTATTACCTGTTCACCTCTTCTTTTTATCCCTCTTTTGTTTAACCTTACGGTGCATAACATTGGACCAAACATGAACAAAAACAGGAAATGACTAATAAATGACCAGATTGTTTGTTGCAATTAAATCTCAAACATACATTTACGATTAAGGATGATTCTAGATAGTTGAAGATGGTATATTCCCTAAAACACAACTATGATGGATTATCATGCTGATAGATGTTTTTATCCAAAGGAAAGCGAGCGCATGACAAGCAGGATATACAAACTCAATTGGGGTTTTCAGCCTTTTATAAGGAGCACGTGAAATTTGTTTTCGACACGTGCTATCGCTATTTGAGAGATGTAGATGAAAGTGAAAATATTACCTCAGATATTTTCACCTCTATTTGGGAGCGAAGGGAAACACTTCATAAAGAAACTTGGGAAGGTGATTCATGGAAACGCTATTTATCCAAAGCTGTAAAAAACAAAGTCTACAACCACATAAGAATTAGAAAGCAAAACAAAACCTACGTAGCCAGAGTCACATCTGAATTCATTGCTTCTCACAACATGACCGAAAAAGACTTTCAATTTGGAGAGCTTGCCGACCAAATTGACACACTCATGGAGCAACTCCCCCCCAAGTGCCAACATGTTTTCAAACTGAGCCGAGAGCACGGAATGTCACACAAAGAAATAGCAGAACACCTTTCTATCTCCGATAATGCGGTGAAAAAACATATATCCAAAGCTCTAAACTATTTTAGAGAGCACCTGGATGATTATAAACTACCCAATCGTGTAAAAGCAGGCTAGCTTACTCATTTGCTTCCAAAGGCGTCCCTTTCCTTTTATGGCGCACTAAATATGCCAACCCAATCACAACTTTGATTTTGAAGACCCTGAAAAGCGTATTTCCAAAAACGGGAGTAGAAGTAGTCAGGCAATTGGGGAGATAAAACCCATGCTAGAATTTTTCAAAAAAATTTAAGTGTTGATTATCAATTAGTTAAATCACTTTCTTTTCATTTTATGCCTCTATTTCAAAAATTTTTAAAAAAGCAGAGGTACCCCTTTTACTTACTTGTTTGACTATTACTCTAGAGGGCTTACCATAAGCTATGAGTAGAAAACTAAACATAAATTCACAATGAAGGTAACTACAGAATTACTGGAGCGCCATGGCATGGGGCTTTGTACAGAAGAGGAAAAGAAGGCCATAAAGCTATGGTTTGAAACACTTGATGATCCTTCCATGAATCTTCCTGTCACTCCGGAGGTCAATGAGGACCGGATCTGGTCGAAGATGTCTCAGTCTGCGCCTGAGTTGCAAGGTTATGTAGGCACTCCTAACCTCCCCCTGCTTCGTAGAGTGGTGCGATATGCGGCAGCGGCATGCATCATTTTTGCAGCATTCTTTGGGGGAAGGTTTTCAGCAAATACAGCCAATGCCAATCCTGCTCCGCAGGATCCGATGGTAGACCATTTGTTCATCTATGGAGGTGATAATGCAAAAGGTAACCTACCCGGAGATGCTTTTAAGATAGGCTTTAATGGTACGATAAAATTGTACAATAATGGGTTTTCGAAAAAAACCATTAAGGTAGGTGATTCCTCTTTCGTCTTGGAATCACATAAATATTACTACCTGATTGGAAATACTGAAAATTCAGAGCTAATGGACTACACTTATTATTCTGGAAATGGATCTGAAAAATCCGAGACTTTAAAAGGATACTTCTCTTTGCACGAAACCGATAAGTAATCCTGACCCAAAGACAAACTATCATCAATTATCTGATAACGATAATGAAACGTCTGAACCCCACTCTCGAAAAGGATTTAGGGCGTGTTTTGGTATCAATTATTAAGGTTTTTGCCAGTCACACCCAATCCCACTCCTCCCTTTCTGGTATCATCACCAATGAGCGCAGTGAACCTGTACCAGGAATCACGGTCCTATTGAAAGGCACCAATCAGAATCAGGGCGTTATAAAAGATATTCAAGGCAAATACATCATTACTAACATTCAACCTGGTGCTTACACCTTACCAATCTATGGAGTAAGCTACGAAAAGCGAGAATTTCAAAGTACTCTCAATAGAAGTCAAAATCTAATTCGCTCTATTACTCTCAAAGAAAGCAGGTCCGAATTGGATAAGGTGATGGTTACTGCTAAATCAGAAGCAAAAGAGTTGGAGCGTTCTGCCAAGGCCGTGCAGGTGATGGAAACAATGGAAGTAAAACTTAAAGCTACTGACTTAGAAGAAGTACTGGCACAAACAGAACGCGTAAATGTGCGGCATGCGGGTGATTTAGGTTCTAACCCTCGTTTTTCACTCAATGGATTATCTGGTGACCAGATCCGCTTTTTCTATGACGGCATTCTACTCGACTTCACCCCGTATGACTTTGAAATTGCTAACGTTCCTATAAACATAATTGATCGAGTAGAAATCTACAAAAGCGTAGTTCCGATCCAGTTTGAAGCGGACGCTTTGGGCGGTACTGTGAATTTGGCTTCTCCAGAGTCCTGCAGTACCGGAAACGACCTGCTAATTGAAGGTGCATTTGATCCTGCATTGGATAAGGGGTATTTGTTTGACTTAATAACAGGCTTAGAATACACCGCAGGCTTATGGGATAAGCGACTGCAAAACATTGCTTTTGTGAAAAACTACCGTCAAAATATCTGTATTAAAGCTCTTGACCCTAGCGTGGAAGAAACATTAGCAGATGAACGCTCAGTGAGCAATTATAGCGTAGGAAACGGACTCAAATTCATCTGGTCTCCATGCTTCTCTACCAAGCTGAACTACGAGTATACGTATCGTTTGTCGAACCATGACGAAATCTTTAGGGATGGACAGCTGGTTCTTGAAAACCTGGAATTACAACCTGAAAACAGCCATAATGTAAACTTGCAATGGAGTTATACCGATGCAGCAAGCTGCAAAACGGACTTGCAGCTACGGGATAACGTCTTTATGCGTCAGATTGATGACTTAATTTTCTCATTAATGAACCAAGATAATTTGGGTTCCTTTCAAAACGTATGGAGTGCCACTTCCCAGAGAATAGAGTTAAGCAGAAGATATGAGGACCTCATTAAAGGACTGACTCTCTTAGCAAACACGACATATCATAGCTATTTCAATACGTCTGAAACCGCGCCTTTTGTGGACTTTAAAGGCGACCGCATCCCTAATACATCTTACTTATTTGCGAATGGAGCTAAATACGAACTGAAGGATACATTCAAAAAGCAAGATAGGTTATTCGTTTTCTGGAATATACGATACATCAATTCTTTTTTCGTGGGTTGGGAAAGTGCCGATTTACAGCAGTTCAAAGCAGAAGTATCTAACCAGACCATTTATGCGGCTGGAATTACCCATCGCATGCAGATCAAAAAATCTAAAACGCATTTACGATTGAAGCTCAAAATGGAAGATCGTCCCAGAGAAGGTACGACTTTCGAAATCATTTGCGGCTATAGCAAAGCGAAATGCCAAAATCTCATGAATAAAGTAATCATCTTAAACCAAAAGCCTTATGAATTAAAAGAATGAAATAAACAGAACGAAAAAAAACCTGCTCGGAAATGTGCCCTGTAACGACACACTCCCAATTGTAGCAGGCTAATCATTAAAATAATTATCAAATACAAAGTAAGAAAAAATGAAATTTTTAACATCAAATAATAGAATCAAACGATGGACATGGACAACCATGCTACTAGCAGCTACCACTGTCGGAATGTTTTCCTGTAGCGATTCTGAAAATGACGTGACTCCTGAAGAAGAAGAAGTTGAAACAGCCCAACTTGTTGCCTTTAACAAAAACACTCCCAATGGTACTATTTATTACATGGCAGCATATGAGCGGCTACCAGATAGGTTAGATGCTTCCCAGGCAGTAGAATTAGGAACCGAAGTACGAACTGATGCATTTGATGAACATGCCTTTACTTTCAATCCAAATGCTGGAACTATTACCAAATGGGAATTTAATAAAGTAACACTAGAACCAAGACCAATTGGTATATTAAGTATCGCTAGCGTAGGTTTTTCCGGTAATATTAATACCAAGGCTTTTGTGTCTGAAACGCAGGCGTACGTTTTCAACCTAAATGAAGGAACTGCCGTTAAATGGAACCCCCAGTCAATGGAGATTACTGAAAAAATTACCTTTCAGGCAAACCCTCTGGTGGGTGTGCATCCTAACGGTCAAACAGATGAATGGGCAGTTTTTACAGATAATGCTTACGTGAAGGGCGAAAACATCATTATCCCAATTGCATTCTCTTTAAGCAGGGTCTGCTGTGATGTACAGCAACCAGGAGCAAATATTGCTGTTTTTAATATTAATGATAATACGATAAAATACAATCAAGACCAAAGATCATTTGCTAACGGTGGAAGATTTATTTTTGATGAAAATGAAAATATGTACGTGCTTCCTGAGCGGTACAATCCTTTTGTCAATGCGTTTTATGGTCAAAATAAGACTAATTTGTTTACCTATCTTAAAATAGATGATAACGGAGGCATTGATCCCAATTTTGGATTTAAACTGGATGAGGCGCTTCCTGATATTACTATGGAATGGGACCCTATGTTTGTTCGCGATAACAAACTGGTAACCTCATATTTTGATAATACCGCCTTCCAGTTTACTTCTTGGGATACCAGATACGATATTTTTAGTAAAGAAGGTAGGACAGTAGCTATTGACTTAGATACCAAAACAGTCGAACCATTTGATGGCTATATAAACGAAGGCTACCCCACTGGGTACGTAGTTGCGACTATTGACGGTGTCAATTACCATTCAGGTATTGTTAATTCTAATGGTGTGTGGAGTGCTTCGCTACAGCGGGAAAATTCATTTGGCAACCATACGGACTTAACTTTTAACGAGGGTGGCTATATTAGAACGTATGCTAAACTCTGGTAATTAATTGTTACAAGCTACATTGATCGTAGCATCTCGCTACGGCCCCTCAATTGATCATTTGTGCTTTCAAAGAAAATCATAGGCAAAATACCCCTTGGCCCGGGCTAGCCTCTGGGCTGAGGGTATTTATTTTAGGAATAAACCGGTAGCATCTGGGTATTTCAAGAAGATAAGAAGCTGGGTTTATGCAGACAGACAATTAGCAAATTCAGATGCTTATACATATCCCCCTTTTGTTGAGCAAGCATCCGGAGATAAAATCATTAAACTCAAAACCATCAACTTCCGAGTCACGGGTGGTGAAAAAGCATTCGGGAGTTTTGTAGAAGCCCCCTTGTAAATTCCAGCTGGCCCTCACTCCTACTTCCTGTTTTAAGCGCCATTATTTGTCAATTTTTAATAATTGCGTTCTGGGTCAAATTGAGGCGGATTATATTTTCGATTTGGGTGTCCCAGCTCAAAAATTCGTAGCTTGTCAGCCA
>JBCCLN010000250.1:0-5974 GCA_039026865.1 Bacteroidota bacterium
GATGAATAATTATGACGAAAACAGCCGGGATTTTTTCATATAACCGAAGTCGATCGGATAAGGGATGGCCAACGGGAACACGTACGTTTTGCCTCCGGCGGGAAGTCTCCTGGAACGAGATATTTAAAGGGGTTTTGGCAGGTTTTTTTTTAAAACCGTAACTAATTCATAATTTTAAACTCATGATTTGGAAAAGCTTTTGCCTCTGGATAATCATGCTGTATGCAGAAGCACAGCAACCCCCTGGCTCATTCTCTGCGGCAAAAAAATTGTTGGCTGATCTACATGAGGAGATTGAATATCAATTTACCCTTTACTGCGGCTGTTCATATTCACGTACCACAACATCTGGCGGGCAAGTCGATAGAAAGGTTTGTGGAGTAGAAACACGATCAAATGAAACTCGAAGCAGGCGTATTGAATGGGAACATGTTGTTCCGGCAAGTTGGTTTGGACAAACACGTGCTTGTTGGAAGCTGAAAGAAATTGCATATCCTGGTGAATGTGAAGGTATGAGCGGGCGTAGATGTTGTGAGAAAGTGAATGAAGAATTTGAACGTGCTCATAATGACCCTAATAACCTTTTTCCCTCTGTTGGTGAAGTCAATGCAGATCGCTCAAATCATGGTTATGGTGAAGTGCCGGGTGAACCAAGAGAATATGGAGCGTGCGATGCGGAAATCATGGAGCTTCCTGGGGGTGGTAAGCTTTTTGAACCTGCGGAAGGAAAAGTACGGGGGACCGTGGCTAGAGCTATGCTATATATGGCACAAGTCTATGGTGTTGATGTAGAGCTTTCGATGACGGAAGTTTGGTCTTGGCATAAGAATAACCCACCAGAGCAATGGGAAATTGAACGTGCTCAACGTATTGCTGAAAGAACCGGATTATACAACGAATGGATTTTGGGTCCTTCGGAGTAGGTGTTTGAGTTAATAAGGTTATGATTGTCTTACTTCAATTCACCAATAAAACTCGTCATCTTTTTTCTTTTGTTAACTGGCTCAAGATTTCAAGATCGTGATTTGGGAAAGCTTTTGCCTCCGGATAAATGATCTTCATTACCTCTAGCCGGTCCTTTACCAACTCTTCAGGAATAAGAATATCAACAGGTGTACCGTCAGGAAGTTTTATGTCATATTTCATTGTCGCTTGTTTAGTTAGACTTTTAGTTTTTTCTCAAGCCGACGAACCATAGCATTCAATTTATTAGCCTTTTTTTTCAGCTCGGGTAAAACAGATCTATGTGCATCCACCCGGCATTTGTACAATATATCTGACTTCTTTAGCATGAGTGTCAAGATAATAAATAGTTTGTATTATACAAACTATTTATTAAATTCTTTTTCATATCTTTTAAAGATATGCCATAATGCAGCCTTTGCTATTTTGCTCAAATTACGTCCCGTTCTTATGCCACCGATGTATTCGCGTTCCCTTCCCATCTGGAGGCTTAATTCATAATCCGTCATTTCAGGAAATTCCTTTTGCTTCTTATCAATCCAGCTAATGTCTATTTCTTCTATCGGGGGACGTTCTTTCTTCATCTCAATTAAGGGGATAAACTACGCTGTTGACATCCATTCAATTTTTTTTCTGTTTCTGGTTTACGAAAGATGTGGCCTTTGGTAGGTATAAATTCCTCGATCCATACCTCAAAAATATGTTCTTAAATATCTTCATAGACTCCCAGTTCCATACTCATGTGACTGCCGTTCTGTGACTTGATTTCCTTTGGCTTATTCATTCGTATGAATGAGTCATAGATCTTGACGACTACCAAAGTGATCGCAAAAAACTACGCCCTGCTATTAACTTGTTAAGGATGGAGGTTCAAGAAAAGGATTCAACAAAAAAAGCAAAACAGAACGTTTTGCTTTTTCACCAACTTTTACTCATTGCTAATAATAAATGCTTGTTTATAATGCTTATTATCACAACAAGAAACGTAATAGATACACGAAAAATTGTTTTTCTATTCAATCTTAGCAGTCAATCAAGTCCCAATACCTTTTTCCAAAGAGGTCTACGCATAAGATCAATGATCGTTCGATTCGATTCAGCCAAATCAGAAAGACGAATTAAATTTTTCTTTAACTCAGCAGTTTTTTCTTTCTCTGATACTGCTTGTGCTGTCTGCTCTGTGCATGAATGGTGCACGAAACCATCAAGGCCATAAAAACCGTTTTAAATAATTTTTTTTCATCATTGACCAGTAATTTACTCATGCTTTATGCTGTGATTTTTTTCCATTTTATCCACCCACCAGTCATTTAAATCTTTAACCCCTTTATACATCTTTCGATGATCCTTTATTTCAATATTTGATTCCTTTAACATCCTTAAAGACTGTTCACCTCTACCATCATTGTCACCAAAAAAATGAAGCGTCTTATATCCTTTTTTTTCTATTGTTGATAGTATCTTATTCGCAAATAAGGCATGGTTTAAGACAACAACATCACTGCTTAAAGCATCTATTCTCTTTACATGCAGATATGTCAGGTAATCAAAGAAACCCTCGAACACTATCAATGAGTCAGAATTCTGTTCCTTTCCCTTTATAAGTGAAAAAGTCTTTTCAGAATTATTAACCGGAACATAATACTGCTTATCTCTGGTTCGAACCTCAAAACCTCCATCCTTATTTTTAAAGCCCAACCCCCAATATTCATTTTGCGGATTATCTGGAAAACTAAAATGAACCTGATATAGATTCTTAAATATTACTCCTTGATTGGTGAGTTTTCTTATATCTGTGTAATAAGAAATCAACGGGCTATAAAAGTTCTTATGCGCGCGCTTAAAAATAATATTTGGTTCGACACTTAAACTCTCCTTCTTTGTCTTAGTAAAATCAACCTTTTTTATGACATTGAGATTGATGTAATCCCCAATGGATTTAACCAATTCAGGAAATTTCAGATTCTTACCCTGCAATGCAAAATATTCCTGAAAGAACTGAATAACATTCCCTTTTGCGTGTGAACCTGATTGATTAATTGCTACAGCCAAATGACCGAAATCCACCCACATATTTGTATAAGGATGTTTTTTTTGAACTCTAAAGGAAGGATCTTTCTCATTTCGAAACGGCGAATAAAAAAGATCAAAGGCGGGTTTTTCGGCTACGAGAGAATAGCCTAGCTTTTGCAGTATATCAGATAAATTCGTGTTGTTTATCTGTTCTAAAATCTCCCGATCTATCAAACGTCTTTTTAATTATCTTCAGTTGCAAGTAGAAGTATAACCCCATTCAACATATAACTAAAATATTCTTTGTTTAAAACTCAGTGCAAAGATGATACATTCAAGTATTACATGTTAATAACATTTAATAAATTTTAATAATTTTGGTCTTAATTAAACAAAATCTATTTATGAAAGCCAAGCAACCAATGAAGAAAAAGATCTTTGCACTATCCATTGACAGCAACATTATGAAAGATATGGACAGCATCGCAACGAACAACTCACGTTCCAGATCGAACCAAGCGGAGATCGCCTTTAAAGAATTTATCAAAAAACATAAAGCATAGTAGAATACATGGATCAACTTGTTCTATTCCCCGACAGAATTGCAGTCGATAAGAACTTTTCTCCTAATCTAACAAAAGACCATAACAACAAACTAAATTGGGCTATGGACTTCGAAGCAAGCTTCGGACTTCCAAGAGAACCTATAAACGATGTACTGCTTTTTCTTCTGAAGAAATGCTACGACAACCCCATAGCTAAAGAACTCACCTTCACTATCAAAGAAGTAGCAAAGTTTAACGAGAAAACACCACAGGTTTATAACAAGCTTACTTTCACAAAAAGTCCCGACATTAACGAAACTGACGGAACTACCTACATCAACAACCTCGAAGTCATACTTTACCGGCTCACTTACTTAAACCTGAGGCTTACTAAGAGCTACATACTGCCTAAGAAGGATAAGGCGGAGATGCGAAAGAACCTTAAGACCATACAAATTTTACAGTCTTTCACCAAAACTATGATCGATGGCAAGACTAAAAAATATGCGATTCAACTCAACCCTTATATCGTTAAAAATCTTTCGCTTTTTCTTTTCTATACCTCACACGAAGATTACAAAAAGGTTTCCAAGAAAGGCCGGCAGGCAAGAAGCTGGAAACTCTATTATATGAACCTTAACAGTCTGTTTAATAATCTTCTTTTTAATGCTAATACAATTCAGCCATCCTTTGATGAAATCAAAAGAATTCTATCACTCAATCCTAATGCTGAAGCCAAAGAACACAAACGTACCATTAGCAATGTGACTAAATACCTTCTTGGTCTTCCCTCACTTCAAGGTCTTAAAATGGAATGGGTTAAAACAGGTCGCCAACGATATCCATACACACCAAAGTTTTCTATCCAGAAAGAATTAGTCAAAGGAAACCCTTTGCTGGAAGATGAGAAGTCTAAATTCAGACGTGTTGACCTTTATTTAATCTGTGAATTAAAAGACTGGAATATCGCCATAACTAACAAATCTCTGAAGGAAAATAGAGAACTGTTAAGCAAAGCTTTCAAATCTGCTTATACAAATGTTTTACACAGAGATCCGAGCGGTGAAGAATATGAATTTTTGAAAACTGGAATGTATAAAGGTAGATTTGACAGTGCTCTAAGAAAGCACATGAACGGAGTCTGGAGTTAATAGGATCTATACTTTTCACCATTTTTATAGACAGCCAAACCCACTTTAGATAATTCGAAACCATCAAATAAGCGTACCAAAACCCACCGATGGCGATAATAGGCGTACCAAAACCCACTTTAGATAATTCGAAACCATCAAATAAGCGTACCAAAACCCACCGATGGCGATAATAAGCGTACCAAAACCCACCGTAAGTTTCAAAACAGAGTGTATAGGCACATTATAAGCGTACCAAAACCCACGTTTTAATAGCCTTCGGCAGATAAGCAACCCCCTCACCCTCACAGGAGGAATCAAAGGTTGTCCGCAGCGCCGTGAACGCATGCGCGGACTTTTTATCAATCAATCATACTACAAAGCTCCCATTTTCAAATCACACGGCCTTAGGTGTTTTGACAACTGAGGCTTTCACCTGGCATTCGTTCCTCATTTACCAGGCGAACCTTCCTAAGTTTTCAAACTCCACCTGTCCTTAGTGATTCCATGAAACCGTCCAAGGACTATGGCCTATAGCAGCATAATTAATTTTCAAATTTTAATCATTTATCAATTATGACTTTTTTTAAAAATCAATTCGACTTTCATCTAGGAAATTTCAAATATCTCCATATATGGATATCAAAGAAGCCTAGATTGAAATTCAAAGGATGTTTCTGGATACTTTGGTTTTATGTATCGATAGATGAACTACCATTTTAATATAAGGGGATTTTCCCCTTTTTTGATTGATAACCTGAGAGACGTATTCCATAGTAAGACACATTTATTGGTTTCACTACATTGAAAGCCCACGCCCCGACTGTCATCGTGTGGCGTAAGCTTTCAGGAACTACAGGTTAGCAAGGAGCGCACAGAAAAAGGCTTCAGGCACCTTCACCACCGCTACGCTTTTTCCCTTCGTTACCCTCGGTGCAAATGGCTCAGGAGCCTGATACTAGATAGCTCATAAAATGAGCGTTAGCCTTCGGCAGATAGGCAACCCCCTCACCCCCACAGGGGGAATCAATGGTGTCCGCAGCGCTGTAGGCGCATGTGCGGACCATTATTTGTGTACGGTTCCTTTATGTCCCTTACCGATGCGCCTACGGCAAAGATAAAATCCCGGCTTATGTGTTCGTCAAATTATTCACAGAGTAAAAAAATCTCCACCACACCACAAGGGCCAGGGTCGTATTTTTTTATCCTTAAGGATGAATAATTATGACGAAAACAGCCGGGATTTTTTCATATAACCGAAGTCGATCGGATAAGGGATGGCCAACGGGAACACGTACGTTTTGCCTCCGGCGGGAAGTCTCC
>JBCCLN010000251.1:0-5953 GCA_039026865.1 Bacteroidota bacterium
CAAATTTGCAAAGATAGATTCAATGACCATTTGTGTATCGAAATTTCAAAAAACACGCTCTATGAGCCAAAAACATCGTTTTCTTTCAAAAGATACTGTTTTCTTAGAGACACTAAATAGCTCTAGCATGCTACAAACAAAGAAAATGGATCATTCAAAGATAAAAGCAAGCACTAAAAGTCAACAAATTTCTAAGTATAGATTTGCTCATATGCATGCTAACCCCATTTTATATTTACTGAGTACCTATTTCAATAGAGTTATAGAATCCTTTGCAAAACTGGATTTTTGGTTCAAATCGAGGCTTTCGGAATTTCAAAAACGTAGTTTACTGGTCGTAAATGAGGCTTTTGAAATTTTGAGTAACAAAGAGTTGGGCCAAAAGGCGAGTTTTTCAAAGGATTCATATATAAAAATGTAAACGCTAAAACGGCTTTTTGCCGTAATCCCAAGTTGCCAATTTAGATGGTGATAGATCAAAATACTCTTTTACCTGATTATAATCCGTATAGTCAATAGAGGTTCTGCCATTAAACTGACCAGGGACTACAACTACTCTGGCAATCCAATTATCTGTAAAATCTGCCCCCAACCCATTTAGAGCGACGGTTCCTTCCAGAAATACGCTCGCATCAAACTTGGTGAAATCATAATTGTATTCTAAGATTCCTTCCGGCAAATAAAGCGTCTGAGGCAATGCGCGCCAGATTTCTACTTCATCATTCGTCACTTCCCATAAGAGGTAAATGAGCATCACATCCAAATCCAACATGGTGAAGCTGCCAGGTAGTTCAAGGAGAACACTATATTCTGGAGCCGTAAAATCAAATTCATATTCAAAGACGAAAGACTCTTCTCCATTCAATCCGTCTACTCCGTCTCTGCCGTCTACTCCATCTCTGCCAGGAGGTCCAACAGCCCCTTCATCGCAACCAAAAGCAATCAATGCCGAAACCAATAGTGTATAAAGCCTATTCATAAGTGATTCATTTTAGTAGAACATATCTTGTAGAATAGGAAAAATAATGCCAGAAATTTCTCAATAAGAAAATACCTAATTCGAAACCTCAGAATACGAAAACCCTACTGTTTTAAAGATTCTTTAAAAAAATCTATCGTGCGATTCCATGCTAATTCGGCTGCCTCTTTATCATATCTAGGAGTAGTGTCATTATGAAATCCATGATTTGCGTCCGGGTATATATAAGCCGTATAGGTTTTGTTGTTCTTTTTCAGTGCCTCTTCATACGCTGGCCATCCTGCGTTTACTCGTTGGTCCAATTCCCCAAAATGAAGTAGCAGTGGCGCCTGAATCTTTGGAACCATTTCGGCTGTAGGCTGACTTCCGTAAAAAGGAACTGCTGCCTTTAAATCCGGAACCTTTACCGCCATCATGTTTGAGATCCACCCACCAAAGCAAAAACCCACTACTCCTATATTTCCTGTGCATTCCTTGTGTTCTTTAAGATAGTAGAATGCTGCAATAAAATCTTCAAGCATTTCATTTCTATCTCGTTTTCTTTGCATAGCGCGTCCATCATCGTCATTTCCAGGATAGCCACCTAAAGGAGATAATGCGTCGGGAGCAATGCAGATAAATCCCGCTTTAGCCGCTCGCCGTCCTACATCAGCAATATGAGGGTTGAGTCCCCTGTTTTCATGAACTACCACTATACCAGGTAGCTTCCCTTTTTCGTCTTTGGGTCGGGAAAGTTGAGCTTTGATTGAACCACCTCCTTTAGGAGAAGTGTATTCTATGGTTTCTGTTTTTAGGTTAGGATCATCCTGACTCGTTTGCAAAATGCCATAATCAGGCATCATAAAACTCATCAAAGAAGTCAGTGTAATTCCTCCTACAGCGTAAACGGACAGCTTTTCGATGAACTCTCTACGACTCATACGGTTGTGAGCGTAATCATCGTAGAGTCGGAATACTTCAGGGTTAATGTCTTTTTTATTCATAGGTATATATAGTCTATTTTACAATTGCACACATGGATTTTATAACAAAGATTCATCCGGCGGTTGGTATAAATTCACCTCGAATCTTCATGCTCATTTCATGTGTATATCGTTTAATTTCAATCGCACATATGGAATTCACTATAAACCAAGTCGGCTGACTGATTCATTAAGGGAGTAATATAGATTCTCACTTGAATCTTTATATTCATTTCATAGGCTGATTTATTAAATATTAAATATATCAATTTAGAAACTGAGAAGTCATTTTCTGCACAGTTATTTATTTGTTAGAAAGTTTCTGACCTGATTTTTCTTCTTTTGATCGAAAGAAAAAAATGCCAGTAATGATTTTGCTAGTTTCATGTGTAGGAAAGTTGATGGTGGCATATTCGCAATCAAAGATGTATAATCACTTTCTGCAAATGACAAATCAAATCAAAATGAAAAAGCTAGCTTTTGTTTTAAACTCAATTTTACTTGGAACTAATGCGATGACTCAAACTACAGATGTTGCTTATTGGAATAATAATAGTACTAATATAACACTACTTATAATGTAGGAATTGGAACAACAAACCCTGAAACTAAACTGCAAGTAAATGGAGATTTGAGCTTCTTTGATGGTACTGAGAGAATGATTTGGGGATATAAACATGCAGGCTTAACTGACCATAGAAATTATCTTGCTTCACGGAATTCCGATAACAGTGGATGGGATTGGGAACAGGAGTTTGGATACCATAGCTATTATCGAACTTGGTATTTTGAGAGTAATGTTGGTATTGGAACATATACACCATCTCAAAAACTTGATGTTAATGGTAGCATTAATGTAAATGGCAATATTTATTTCAAAAGAGAAAATTCGATACGAATTAAACCATTTACCGGAGGTGATAATACTCCTTCTCTAACTCACGACATCATAAAAAACGGATGGCGACCTAATCAAGATTACACGAGTATTCACGCAGCGGGAATAACCTCTAATACCGAAGCATCAATTGTTATAAAAGGAGATGGAAATGTTGGAATCGGAACAACAAACCCTGATACAAAATTAGCTGTTAATGGAACCATTCATACAAAAGAGGTTAAAGTTGATCTAGACAGCTGGTATAATTTTGTTTTTGAAAATGATTATAAGTTATTAGCTCTCGAAGAGGTTGAAAACTATATCATTAAGAATAAACATTTACCAGAAATTCCAAGTGAAGCAGAAGTAGCTGAGAAGGGAATCAAACTCGGAGAAATAAATGCCAAATTACTTCAGAAGATCGAGGAACTGACGCTTTATTTAATAGAACAGAATAAGCAAAATAAAGAACAAAATGAAAGAATTGAAAAGCTTGAAAAGCAAAACTTTAAACTTCTGGAGAAGCTCGAAAACAAATAATATAATCATAAAATCCTCCAAAATTCATAACTATTTGATGTTAAAGCAACTCTTTTCATTTGCAATTTAACAGATAAATCATGTAGGGAAGTTTATTTGCCTAACTAAATAGGTGTCTGAAATTTTATTATTGATCAAAGAATTAATTCATATTTGAAAGAAACGACGAAAGCGAATTCAGAAAAATCTCAAGCAATGGGAATGCATTTACCAAGACCAGCAAGACGCTTACGCCTTTGAAGAAAGTTATGCGAATTTCATAGAAGAAATGAGTCGGGATGTATTTCAGGAAGTTGTGGGGTGAGAGCTAGATAAGAGAAAAAAGATAATCTGTAGCTATGGATAAGTTGGAGGTTCCCAAGACACACTTGCGATGTTGTACCATGCTATAATTTAAACTAACTCCATATTGGTAAAAAAGTGTATTTACCTCGGACAGCAAGCAGTGTTTGAACAATGCAGTGAAATCCTGAAAGAGCTCACGGGCCTGCACGTATCAGCTAAGCAGATGGAGCGCATGAGCCACGCTTATGGTCACCTATTAGAAGACAAAGCGATGACTGTAGAAGCATAGGCTACCACAAAAAGAGGGTTTGCCGATATGGGTTTCTCCTTAAATTGCCAACATTCATTTCGCACCTATTGCCAGAACAGCAACCACAGGAGCAGTACATATCTTTTCTCTACTCAGCAGCTAACATCTGTCAACAGCTTTCATCGCCACGTAGAAGAAAATACATCTTATTTTAGCCTGGAAATAAGGATACATGATCAAAAAGCTATTACTAACCCCATTTCAAAAGTTTGTCAAAACCGAAAGTTTAGCAGGAATATTACTCTTTGGAGCAACCATTATTGCGCTTATTTGGGCCAATTCATCCTACAGTGAATTATACGAAGGATTATGGCAACAAACCATTGGAGTATCTTTTCAAAGCTTTGAATTAAAGAAACCACTCATTCTTTGGATAAATGATGGCTTAATGGCGGTTTTTTTCTTTTTAATAGGTTTAGAACTCAAAAGAGAACTACTCATTGGAGAAATAAATTCTGTGAAAAAAGCAGCCTTCCCGTTTATTGCGGCATTAGGAGGTGTTTTAGTACCGATTAGTTTATATCTACTTTTAAATCAGGATCCTGAAACGGAAAAGGGTTGGGGTATTCCCATGGCAACAGATATCGCTTTTGCCTTAGCACTTTTGAGTACACTAGGCAAACGAGTTCCTCTGAGCCTCAAAATATTTCTGACCGCTTTTGCAATAATAGATGATATTGCAGCGGTTCTTGTGATTGCTTTATTTTACAGCATTAATGTAGGTTGGTACTATATATTGTATGGACTTATACTTATTGCATCTCTAGGTCTACTGTATTATACAAGGAAATATTCGTTTGAAATAGGCATAGTTTTAGCAATCGTTATCTGGTTTTTATTCTTAAAATCAGGTGTTCACCCAACAATTGCAGGGGTACTTCTGGCTTTTACCATTCCACTAAAAAGAAGGATAAACATAAAACTGTATTCAACTCACCTCAATGAAATTTCAAAGGAATTAGTGAATGTTCAGGATGATGATGAAAGGCATCTATTAACTAAAGATGAAATAAAATGTATCGATCACTTAGATGATTTGACCTTTGAAGTGCGTTCACCTCTACAGCATCTCGAGCATAAACTTCATCATTTAGTCGCTTATTTTATCTTACCTGTCTTTGCTTTTGCAAATGCAGGAGTAGCAATAAGTCTAAATAACGATTTTGACTTTTCATTGATGATTAATATTGCCATCAGCCTATTTGTAGGTAAGTTTATTGGAGTGGCATCGTTCTCATACCTAGGGAATAAACTTGGAATCACTGAATTACCGAGCGGTGTCCATTTCAAGCAAATAATTGGAATTTCAGCAATTGCGGGTGTTGGATTTACTATGTCAATTTTTATAGACAATTTGGCTTTTTACGAGGAAATGATATCCATCAATTCGGCAAAAATTGGAATCATTATTGGCTCTGTAACCTCTGCGATCCTAGGCTATACAATTTTAAGATTCACAGGTAAATAACAAGGTAGGCGAAGGTTCCAAAACAAGAATTCCCTTTGATAAAAGATGGAAATAACTATTTGTAGTAGTTTCACTCGGTTGCGAAAAGGTTTAACCCACATTATTCACCACAAATAGTGATTGGTAGATTCAAGTAATTGATTTATAGTAGTTGAATAGCATCCTTTGCAAAATTGGATTTTTGGTTCAAATCGTGGCTTTCAGAATTTCAAAAATCCAGTTTACTGGTCGTAAATGAGGTTTTTGAAATTTTGAGTAACGAAGCGTTGGGCCAAAAGGCGGGTTTTCCAAAGAATGCTATTATTTGTACTGAATAATTTTTGATTCCTCAAATTTGGGGAGCGATGTTGTCCTCTCATTGCAAAATCAATTACCTCCTATTCAACAGGTTACCACATCTCAATGAATAAACACCTGAATTTTTCGAGTTGATCAATCTGCAGCAGTATTGAGAGATTGAAATGAATTTCTTGAATAGATTCGATAAATGGTTAACCCACATTATTCACCACAACTAGTGGCGGGTTGA
>JBCCLN010000252.1:0-5922 GCA_039026865.1 Bacteroidota bacterium
ATATTCAATGATGTGTGGATTTGCATCTATTCCAAGGAAAGATGCGTTTTTTCCTGAATTTTTAATCCATTTAGCCATCTCTGCCATAATATCCCCGCCTCCACATCCCAGATCAGCAAGGGAAATTTGCTCATGGTTTTTCATCAATTTCTTTAATGCGCTGATGCTAATTTGATTGCCCCCTAGTACTTTGTTGATGGTATTTAATTCCTTGAGGGTTTGAGCTATGATCGGCCCTGATATATTCAGGTCATCCATTATTTCCATCTCCTCAGACCTGGTTTCAAGCATCAATATGTACTTTTATAATTGCACTTTCGAGGGTAAGTCCTGGACCAAATGCAAAACTTAGTATATGTTTTTGATCATCCTTATGCTTGAGACCGTCAAAAATTTGTTTGATTACGAACAACACCGTAGGCGATGACATATTTCCATACATTTTTAATATATCACGCGCGGGAGCGTTTTGATCTTTTGTGATATGTAGCTCATCTTCTATGACTTCCAAAATTCTTTTGCCGCCGGGGTGAATAGCAAAGAAATCTATATCTGAAATGCTAAGGTCTATTTTTTGCAACAATCGCTGAGTTAGCGCCCTTATTCCATCCCGAATAACTCCCGGAACTTTAGCGCTCAACCGCATTTCAAAACCATAATCGCCGATATACCAACCCATCTCGTCTTTTCCTGCTAAAGCGAGATCACTGTAAAAACTGGATAATTCCAATGCTTTCTTGCCTTTCTTACCATTGACGACCAGAGCGGCGGCTCCGTCTCCAAATATGGCATTGGCAAGAAAGTTTTCATCATCTTTTTTGTCCTGTAAATGGATGCTGCACAGTTCTACGCATACAATGAGAATGTTAGCATCATTATTTGCATGTGCGATAGTGGAGGCAGTTTTTAACGCGTTAAAAGCTGCATAACATCCCATGAAATTGATGGAAATTCTTTGCGTATTGGTTTTCAAACCCAGCGATTCTATTAGTTCTATATCCAGCCCCGGAGCATACATTCCTGTACAGCTTACAGCAATAAGATGAGTAATTTCATTAGGATTTGAAGAAGCTTCCCAAAGTGCCTGACGACATGCTTTTTTGGCTAATATAATTGCATGTTGCTGATATAGCTTCATTCTGGGTTTTGCTGAAGGGAATGCTTTTTCTTTGAAGAAACTTTTGCCGTTTAGATTTTTACTGAAATCCTGCAGCACTGAATAACGCTGACCTATTCCACTTGCCCTGTATAAAACCCGGAGCTTTCTCTCTTCGTTTCGATCAAGGTTCAAATTTCTAACCATAAAATTGGCAATTTGATTTTGCTTGGTTGAATATGGGGGCAAAGTGGTTGATATCGATTGAATAAATGCGGCCATTCAGGTCTTGTTATTTAATATTAACCAACTTTTGTTCTAAACAGATAACTTTCTTTTGAAAAAATCCACAATTCTTCATTTAAGGTTCCCCTTTTCTTTTTTTCTGTTGCCAGTATTTTTTTTGGCTTGTGCAATAGTTGAGTCCCAAAACAATGCCCATCTGATCTTGAGCTTCTTTATTCTTCACTTTTTGGTTTATCCGGCAAGCAATGGATATAATTCTTATTTTGATAAAGATGAAAACAGCATTGGGGGTCTCAAAAATCCACCTAAAGTCACCAAAGAGTTATATTTTGTCTCTTTGATCATGGATGCCATCGCCATTTTTCTCAGCTTAACCATCTCTTTTGAATTTATGATCATGGTGTTGATTTATGGTCTGATTTCAAAAGCGTATAGCCATCCGTCTATTCGGCTTAAAAAATTTCCTGTCATTGGCTTACTAGCTGCCGGATTTTTTCAAGGATACTTTACTTATCTACTTTCCATTATAGCTATTCAAGATATTCGTCTTTCTGAAACTTTTACCCACAGAATTCAAATGCCCGGTATTTTGAGTAGTGTCCTTTTACTTGGCTCTTATCCGATGACCCAAATCTATCAACACGAGGAAGACGCAAGAAGAGGCGATCTTACGATAAGCCGACTGATGGGTATTTTAGGAACATTTCACTTTACCGCAATTGCTTTCACTTTTGCTAACATAGGCTTTGCATATTATTTTGTTGAATACATTGGTTTTCAAAGTGTGATTGGTTACTTCCTGTGTTTAAGTCCTATATTGGTTTACTTTGGGAGGTGGTACTTGAAAGTAAGGAAAGACCGGAATGAGGCAAACTACACTTATACAATGCGTCTGAATTTGATTTCATCTCTACTACTGAACGGATTTTTTCTTTATCTGTGGCTTAGCTAAACGCCTGCCCATGGGTTTTCACCATTAACCTTTTAGTAAAGGGAGGGAATAGTTTTCCCAGTCCTATGGCAACTTCCGAGAGTAATGGACCTCCAAATAAATTCTGAATCTTTCTTCCAGCCCAAAGCCGCCTTACAAAATGGTTATTCCAAACTTTCGTATAGTTACTTTCTAAGTGCTTTCTGTTAAACCCTGAATCTACATTTTCAATAATCAATTCACTCACAATCTTAGCTGAATGAATAGCCATAGCCATACCATTTCCGCAAAGCGGAGTGATCATTCCTGCAGAGTCTCCAGACATTAAAATATGACCAAATACGGGTTCTTTAGGTTTGAATGTGATTTCGTTGATTACCTCAGGCTTATCAAATAAAAAATCGCTGTTGCGGAAGATCCTTTTTAAATAGGGGTTTCTAAATAAGATATGTTCCTCCATTTCCGTGATGGATCCTGCATTCCTGAGATTTTTCCGGTGAGATAGATAACAAAGGTTGAATATTCCATTTTCGACCCTACTGATGCCACAGTACCCTCTTCTAAAGTTATGCAGTTCTATATAATTATTATCTACTTCTTCTGTTTTTAGATGATACTTTATACCTATGAATGGATACCTGTGGCTGATGAAGTCTCGATTAAGTTTTTTATCCAATGTACTTCTTTTTCCAAAGCTTCCAATCGTAATATCTGAAGTATAATTTCCACTATTTCTGGTTTCTATGTGAAAAGAATCTTCGTTTAGTTCACAACTTGTGACTCTATCGTAAATAATTTCTACATTTTCTGCATCCGCTTTTTGGCTCAACCATTCATCAAAAACATATCTACTTATTCCAAAGCCTCCCAAATCCAATGTAGAGATTAAGCTGATTCCTGAAGGTGCCGTCAATCTGAGGGTAGTAATGGGCCAGGGATTTAATTCCTGAGGATAGAGGCTATTTTTATGTAAGAAAGGGATTACCTCATTGGATATATACTCTCCACATACACGGTGAAAGGGATATTTTTTTTCTTCAAAGAGGGTAACGTCAAACCCTTTTCTTGAAAGTAGAATTGCGCTTGTGAGCCCAGCCAACCCACCTCCAACTATGGCAATTTTTTTCACATGATAAAATTAGGCAAAAAAAATCCTGGCATGAGCCAGGACCCTTTCATGTTTTTGGATTTTAGTTTAAAGACCTAGGCCATAGTGTGCCTTGCTACCATCAGGATAAATTCCTTCTATCAAAATTCCGTCTCTCCTTGGGTTTCTAAAGTAGTCTTCCAGATCTTCTAAATCACTGATTTTTTCATTGTCTATTCTGGTAATGATGAATCCTTCTTTCATTCGTATCTCTTTCCATTTTCCTTCTCCAAGTTCGGTGATTTGAACTCCACCCTCGATATCCAGTTGATTTTTTACCTTGGTAGATACTTCAGAGAAAGTGGCGCCTTCAATTTCAAATTTGTTTTTTGCCTCAACGATATTGAAATTACCTTCAATGTTTCTCAATATGGCTTCCACTTCTTTCTTTTTCCCATTTCTGATAAACTTCACTTGAATTCTATCACCCGGTCTGTTCACGGCAACACTCTCTTGAAGCTGAGCTACATTATTAACAGGTTTGTCGTTTATAGCGATGATTACATCCCCATCTTCCAGCCCAGCTCTATCTGCAGATCCACCTTCCACTACCCTGGTAACATATACGCCTCTAAGAATATCCAAATCAAATTGTTCTGCAACTTGTGCATTGACATCTACTATTTGAATATTAAGTAAAGCGCGCTGCACTTCCCCATATTCGATTAAATCATTGACTACTTTTCTGACAAGCGTCTCTGGTACGGCAAATGAATATCCGGCAAACGCTCCGGAGGGAGAGGCGATGGCTGTATTAATTCCTACCAACTCACCGTTCAAATTCACTAGCGCTCCACCACTATTTCCTGGATTTACTGCTGCATCTGTTTGGATGAAAGATTCGATGCTGGCTCCTCCACCAAGAATATTTATGTTTCTCCCTTTAGCGCTCACGATTCCGGCTGTCACTGTGGAACGAAACTCATAAGGGTTACCTATTGCGAGCACCCATTCACCAATATTTATGGTTTCCGAATCTCCGTAATTGATGGACGGAAGGTTATTCTGATTGACCTTGATCACAGCTAAATCAGTTGATTCATCTGTTCCTACTACTTCGGCCTGGTAACTTCTGTTATCGTTTAAAACCACTTTTATTGAACTAGCATTTTCTACTACATGATTGTTTGTCACGATATAACCATCAGGAGAAATGATCACTCCGGATCCTGCTCCCATTGATTGCCCATAACCTCTCCTTTCATACTTGTCTCCAAAATAATCTTTAAAAAAGTCATTAAAAGGATTATTAGCTCTCATGCCGGCTTCATATTTCGTGCGTATATGCACAACAGAAGGAGTAGCATTCTTCGCTGCAAAGACAAAGTTTAACCCTTCGGGAACAATAAAGTCTGAAGAATCAAACACATAGTTGGTCAACGCAACAGGGTTGATATTCGCTGAGGAGGTAGTTTGGATGATGTTTTGTGGAGATATTACCAGGGTATATCCCCATATTGCAACGGCTCCTCCAAAAATTGAAGAGAACATCATTGCTATAATCAAAGTCTTCTTACTCATATCCTATTTTCATTTTAAAATTTTATTTAATGTATACCGAAAAATCAACTTTATGGTTTTTTCCATTGATCAAAAAAAGAAATTGTTTAACGAATCTTCACATCTTTATTATGAATTAAAAAAAGGGCTTCGCCTTAAAGACGTACACCCTTATCTAATCACTTAAAAAACATTTACTTAACAGCAATTTGTTTTTTTGCCGTTCTTTTTTTGTCTTTAGGTAACACAACGGTCAAAATCCCATCTTTATATACTGCATTGACGTCGTTCCTATTAACAACTTCTGGTAAATAAAACGTCTTGTTAAATGTACCATAATAGCTCTCTAAACTATGGTAGTTTTTCTCATTTTTTTCGTTTTTAAATTTTCTCTCACCACTAATGGTGATTTGATCATCATTCAAATTGATTTTAAAATCATCCTTGTTCATTCCGGGTACATGTAGCTGTACTTCGTAGTCTTTTTCCGTTTCAGCTATATCTACTCTTGGAGAAAACGATGGAATTGATCCACCTAAAAAATCATCATTAAAAAACCTATCAATAAAGTTTCTAAAACTTGTAGGTCTGTAATCGTTTGTGTTGTGCTTGATAAGTGCCATATCTTTTCAATTTTAGTTTTTAAGAATATTCGCGTTGTCTTAATCGAAGATCATACCATAAGAAATTTTCCTGCTTTTAATGACATTATGTCTTAATTTCTTTACTTAAAGATAAATTAATATGCCGTATTGGCATAAAATTACCATCATAAAACAAGAGCAATAAAAAGATTTTGAACTGCGTACTTAGGAAATATGAAAAATGGGGTTAACCCTCATTATTCACCACAAATAATGGCGAGTTGATTCAAGTAATGGATTTACCGTAGTTTAATGTTTATTCTGAATGATTTTTGGTTCCTCAAATTTGGGGAACGATTTTGGCACCCCATTCGAAATCAATTACCTCAGAGAATCCTTTTGCAAAACCGGATTTTTG
>JBCCLN010000253.1:0-5893 GCA_039026865.1 Bacteroidota bacterium
ACGATTAAACCATCCACGTTCCGATTACCTCTGAAGGATATGAGAAGGTGACAATAAGAGGAAGATTTCCATAAGTATGGTTCGGTTTAAGGCAATGAATAGTGATAGAAAAATAGCTCCGTATACACAGTACCTTTTGACGATCGCTTTTACGCTCTTTTTAATCTCTATGGCACAGTCACAAGAAGGGATGGTTCAAAATTCAGGTTTAGCCGAACCCACTACTGAAATGATGGTATCTAGCATTAATACGGAAACCGATCCTGGATTTGTTTATGCGTATGAGCAGACAAAATTTGTTCCTCCGGAGGGTAAGACGCTCTTGATCATGGGACAGACTGTAGAACGCATTACAGAATACCTTGATCATTTTCCGGATCAACCGATTCCCGGTGGTTGGGCAGCTTACTGGGGGATACCTGAGTTTAAGGGTATTTCAGAGTCGTATAAAAATACCACAGGCAGTACCCAAAATCACCAAATGCTAATCGATAAGTTCTCGAATACGATTGTGCAGAGCGCCATGTGGATGGTGGGGAAGTGGGACATCACTAGCAAAACAGTGAAAGGCGACTACGATAAGGTGATTAAGAAATACGGAGCTTGGGTAAAAACCACGAAAAGGCCGATTTATCTTAGGATAGGTTATGAATTTGACGGACCGCATAATGAACTGGAGCCCGGGGAATATGTAAAAGCCTATCGACATATTGTTGACCTGCTACGGAAAAAGGATGTGGACAACATTGCTTTTGTCTGGCATTCTTATGCTTCGAAACCCTATAAAAATCACAAGTTGTCCGCCTGGTATCCCGGCGATGATTATGTGGACTGGGTTGGTATCTCGATTTTTGGTCATGCTTATAACGCAACAGATTTTGGCCCGTATTGTGATGATGTCTTGACTTTTGCCAGGGAACATAAGAAGCCAATAATGATTGCCGAGTCGAACCCAGTACATGGGATTGACCCTAAAAATAGTGAGGTATGGGATCAGTGGTTTGTCAATTTTTTCACGTTCATCTATAACAAGAATATTAAGGCCGTGAGTTTTATCAATGAAGATTGGCAGAGCCTGTACATCGAAGGTACTTCAGATTGGAAAGATGGACGCCTTAACAATAATGCCAAAGTAGCAGAGGCGTGGTTCCTGGAAACGAATAAAAAAAGGTACCTAAAACAATCCGATGAGCTCTTCAGCCAATTAGGCTATAAGTAAACCCTGGACTTCTTCTGGCAATAACACTGATTAAGGCAATGTACCGGTATTACTCTAATCTAAATAGAGATTAATAGATATTATTTTTCATTGTTTTTACTTTATATCAAGTAAGTACTATGTCTATGGTGAGTTTAATCATATTTTTCTTTCTGACTTTTAGATGTATTTTGAATTAAATTGATTCTATTTAAACGTGTTGAGCGTTCGCAGAAACCATCCTATTTTCGTACTACTCATTTTCCTGGGCGTATTCGTTTTTGGGGTAGGAATAATCTATTTTGGGCTAGATAAATTAGGCGAGAGGCACGCTGCCGAAATAATCACACAAATAATTCAAAAAGAGACGAATGGCTATTATGAACTGCGCTTTGAGAACTTGGATATTGACTTAATCGAAAGGAAAATAGAGTTAAAGAAGATCTCTTTTCGCCTAAGTGCTGATCAAAATACCGATTCATTAGAAGCCCCGAATTTATATTCCATATTTCTGGATGGATTGGTAATCGAGCTGAGCTCTATTTCGGATATCTATTTGGAAAAACAGCTTAAGATTAGAAACATTAAAGTAATTGATCCGGAACTTCACGTTCAAGAAATAAATAAACCTAAATCTCCAACTTTCAGCTTCAGAACGGGAAATCTATATGAAGATATATCAAGTTCACTGGATGTTTTAAGCGTCAGAAATTTTCAAGTCTCCAATGCATCTTTAAGGCATTCGCCAAGTGAATTTGAACTGGGAAACATAGATTTTTTAATAAAAAATTTCTTGGTCAACCAGTCCTCAAGGCCTGATAGTAGTTTTTATTCTGAAGGCATTGAGATTGAAATAAACGATCAGCAGTTTGAGTTGTCAGACAGTATCCATGCTATTCGTTTTGACCGCTTTCTACTCTCCACTCAAGATTCAGTCCTTATTTTCGAGAATTTTGTCGTATCGCCGGTTAGTGATACCATAGTGGCCCAAAATGATACTACTGATCTCGTAATATACGATTTGAAGGTGCCAAGATTGGAGTTAAGAGGGGTCGATTACTTTTCTGCCTACCTTCAAAACAGCCTTAATGTGAAAGAAGTCTTACTGCAGGATGCAGAGTTAGCCATCGACAAGGAAACTTACAGCGATGTGGATAAGGCCATTTATACGGATAACTCGTTAACAAGCCAACTCATAAAGGTTTTTAATGAGGTGAAAATAGGACAGCTTAAATTAGAAAATACGGGTTTAGACCTTAAAGCCGACCAAGACTATAATTACAGTTACCAACATATAGAAGTTGATCGGGTGGATATTGTACTGAATAATTTGGTGCTCGATAGTAGCAACTATCAGCTTGAACTTAGAAAAAGATACAGCGATGATCTGGAAGTAACCATAAGAGACTATTCTTCCTATTTGGCAGACAGCACGCACATTTTATACTTCAAGCGATTTAGGATCAGTTCTATTGATTCCACCTTTCAATTTGAAGACGTTAGGATTGAGCCTATTGAAGGTTCAAGCAAAACATCATCTTTTTTCAATTTGGAACTCCCCGCGATTAAGCTTAGTGGAATAGATTTTGATGCCTTTGTGCTAAGAAAACAATTGTTAGTGAACCAGCTGGAAATTGAAAAACCAGACCTTTTTATAACGCAGCTTAAAGAAAATGGGGCCAGGAAGCTGCTTAAAGCTGACGAGCTTATTTTAATGATTAAGGAAGATTTTGATCGGATTGGGATAAACAATGTGTCTCTTATTAACGGCTCCTTGCAACTGGAAGATTTTTTAAGCATTCAGAATTTGGAGATAAGTGGCACAAAGTTCCGTATCGACGGCAGCATAATTTCATGGCATGATCTTTTACAAAACCCTCGAATTTCTGCCTTTGATGTTGATTATAGCGATATGGGGTTAGACTTTTCAGGACAGCGACTTACTGTACACTCCCAGTTCCGAGCATTTGATTTTGAAAACGGGGATATCGATTATAGCAAAAACGGGCAAAGTGTTACAGGAGATTTCAAAGGCATGAAGCTATCTGGATTTTCAATGGATAGTATTATGATGAATAATTCTTTTCATTTTGACACTCTAGAACTCCTTCAGCCTGACCTTACCTGGCAGTACGAAAAGTTTCCAAACGACAGGTCGTCTACCAAAAACTACCCTCACAGGTATATTAAGGTTATGGATGGGCATGTCATTATACAAGACTTAAATTCTGTCTTATTCGAATCAAAAAAAGTGGATCTAAACATGCGAATAGGTATGGAGAATTCTATCCATTATGCCAATTTCCATACTATTAAACTTGACGTACCGGAAAGTGGATATAGCATTTCTCTGGAAAAACTGATGTTGGATTATGACCAATCTGTTTCGCTTAGCAATTTGGTTCTCAATCAAGATAGCCTGTCTACAGAGAAAGTACGTGCGAGCTTTCCAGCTGTATTTTTAAATGGTTTTGACCAATCTCAAATTTGGCAAGACAAAAAGTTCAAAGCGGACAGCCTGTATTTAGTGCGACCTAAAATTGATCTAACATGGGTTGTCGATTCTACCGCCGATAGAGGAAGAAATATCATCGATATCGATTTGAAGCACCTGACCATAGACCAAGGTACAGCCTACCTGGAGGTGATCGATGGTATAAAAATGAGGCAAACGAAGGTTGAGCGGATGTCTGCGAAGTTGGGAGGTGTTGAGTTCCGTAGAATTGATTCAGGTTATGCAACTCCTCTTTACGTTTCAAGCGTAGATGCTCTTCTTAGTGATTTTAAACATACCGTTCAAGGCAGCGATTCACTTTCTATCAATGGCCTAAACATTTCATCGAATGAAGGTAGATTTGAAATTGATACACTGAATTACGCTAGTTCGAAAAAAAGACAAAATTTTTTCTTCCCTGTCATTAAGGCATCTGGGTTTGATCTCGAAAAATTTTGGAGGAGTGATGAATTGACGCTGGACAGCCTGGAATTCAGGTCTCCTTCTTTTTTTGTAGAGCTTAATGAAAAGAAAACAGCTCAACCCAGTGTTGATCTGAATTTTAGCAACGTAAATATTGGCTGGCTTTCCCTGGCTGAGAGTCGATTTACTTTTCTGGATTCAAAAGTAAAAACACAACGTACTTTTTCAGGGGTCAACGTGACGCTAAGCGAGTTTTCTTCAGCACAAAAATTAGTTTTAGATAGACCGTTGGACAGAATAAAGGGGCTTTCGCTTAGTGGAGGCGACCTTGAGTTTTCTATTGATGAAAATTATACTTTAAACATCGGAAAATATAACCTCCGGTATCCTGAAAATAAGCTTGAACTTTCCAATTTAACCTTGTCACCTATTTACTCTCCTGTAGAATATAGCAGGAGGTTAGAGTACCAAAAGGATTGGTTTGACATATCCGTTTCTAAATTCCGCTTTGATGGATTGAACTTTCGAAAATGGATAGATAAAGATATTTTAGAAGTGGAAAAAGCAAGTATGCACCAGGTAGATGCTCGAATATACCGGGATAAGGGTATTCCTTTTCCTTTAACACAAGTCGGGGCGTTGCCACAGTCATTGCTTCGCGGTGTTGAGATTCCTATAAGACTGGATTCTTTGAAAATGGATGGGGCCATAACCTACCAGGAAAAATCATTGAGCAGCAACGTGCCTGGTGAGATAAGTTTTAATCAACTTGATGCTTCGCTCACCAATTTCAACTCTATAAAGGGTGATTCAAAAGCATCAATGATCTTAAGTGCCCAGGGTAAGTTCATGAATTCTGCTGACTTTAAAGCGAGTGTTCAGTTTGATATGAATCACCCCAAGGATCAATTCACGTTTACAGGTGAGGTTAAGAATTTCGACCTTCATGTATTAAACAAAATACTGAACCCAGTTGCAAATTTGAATATAAAAAGCGGCTACAGTAAACAGATGTCATTTAGCTTCATGGCGAACCAAGATTTTGCTCAAGGGAACATGAAATTTCGCTACGATAATTTAAAAGTACAGTTATTGAGCAAGGACAATAAGTCAACCAAAGGGCTTGGTCCGGGAGTTAAAACGCTTTTTGCCAATACGTTTCTTATTAAGCGTAAGAATCCAAGATTCGTTTTAGTAAGGGATGGAAATATCTTTACGGAACGCGATACTTCACGTGCCATATTTAATTATTGGGGGAAAGCGCTATTCAGCGGGGTCATTAGTAGCATAGGGATCAATAAAAGTAAAAAGCAAGAAAAGAGATACTTTAAATAGTTATTATTATCACAGATGGTCGCTGGATTAACTAAAAACCAGTGAAATCATATCCTCACCTTACTTCAAGTTATTTTTTCCTGTTCAATTTAGTTAGACACAAGCAATCTAAAATCGTAAATCTTAAAACCCTCAATCTATTTCCTTACCTCCAGAACAAACCCTTTGCCATGAACATTGCGTATGGTTATCGAGGGGTCTTTGCTGAGATATTTTCGTAATCGAGAGATAAAAACATCCATGCTTCTCCGGTTGAAATAGTCGCTTTCACCCCAAAGGCTCTTTAAGGTGGATTGACGGTCCAAGATATTTCCTTGATGATCACACAACGCCTTGAGCATATCACCTTCTTTTTGGGTCATTTGCTGCACTTCTCCATTTAGTGACAGTCTAAGATTGGCGTAATCAAATTGGTAATTTCCTATTTCGTAGTTACTCGTAAC
>JBCCLN010000254.1:0-5883 GCA_039026865.1 Bacteroidota bacterium
AATTTTAAACGAATTGAAGGTAAACCTGTGATTTTATTGCGTTTTTACTAAAATCTCAAAAGTAGATTCAATGACCATTTGTGCATCGAAATTTCAAAAAAAACACGCTCTATGAGCTAAAAACACCGTTTTCTTTCAAAAGATACTGTTTTCTTAGAGCCACTAATTATGGAACCCGATTATTTGCTCGTGTATGTGTTGCGAGGATGCGCTTACTGTCCTCTTTCACTGTTTGGTTTTTTCGGTGACCCCAAATCTTATTTCTGGCATTTTTTCCGCTCTTTTGAAGATCGACTACCGGTAAGGGATAATCCTTTCCGATCTCCACTCCACAGCGTGTTTGCTCCATTTCTGTCATCAACCAGGGTTCGTGGATGTGTTCCACGGGTACCTGTTCTAACTCAGGTATCCATTTTTTTATAAACATCCCCTCGGGATCATGGTCTTTGCTCTGCTTAACTGGATTATATATCCTAACCGTATTGATTCCTGTAGTTCCAGCCTGCATTTGAAATTGAGGATAGTGAATACCTGGTTCGTAATCCAGAAATTGCTGTGCCAGATGATAAACTCCATCTCGCCAATCCTGATCTAAATGATGGCAGAGAAAGGAGACCATCATCGCTCGCATACGGAAATTAATCCAGCCTGTTATCGTAACTGATCGCATGCATGCATCTACCATTGGGAATCCTGTTTTACCTTCTTTCCATGATTGAAGCTTGTCTGGATCACTTTCATGAGGTAGCGATTCATAGCCTCGATTGATACAGGTATGCTCATACTCACATTCTACCTCAAATTTTTGAATAAAGTGACAATGCCATTTAAGACGGGTTAAGAACGCTCCAAACGGTCGTTTATTTGAGCCAAAGTTTTCATGATTTTTTACATGCTGGTAGGCTTGCTTAATGCTCAGATTGCCCCAAGCCAGAAATGGCGAAATACGCCCTCCGGAAGTTCTACTTTCTGCTGGTTTTGAAATGTGCTGGTTGTAGTTGAATCCTCTTTCATTGGCAAATGAATACAGGTATTTCCAGGCATTGGTTTGACCCGCGGGTTGATAATCAGAAGGATATTTTTCTAGTTGACCTTTAAATTTAGATGGGATTAGAAATGGATGATTCAGCGGAGGAAGGTCGGACTTTGAAAAGGTATTTTCGATCAAAGGTTGAGCCATCGTAATGAACCAATTCTTATCCCAGCCATTACGATTAGTAATGCCTCGAACAATTCCGTCACGTTGAAATTCTTTCCACAGGATACCCTCTTGAGTCAAAAAGGTATTTATTCTCTGATCTCTCTTCCAAGTTTGCTCAATGCCCGTTTCCTGGTGAGAAAAGACTTTCTGAATATTGAATTGCTCTTTTAGGTATTCGAAAATCTCGTGGGCTTCTCCGTAAAAAATTTCTACTCTTTTCCTATATTCTTTCAAGGTCTTATTCATCTCAAGTATAGAGTGATAGACAAACTGATGATGCCTAAGCGCTGCATCTTTATGCGCTAGAATAGAAGGCTCAAAAATATAGATCGGAAAGTAGGGAAGTCCGTCTTTTTCTGCGGCACTAAAAGCCGCGTGATCTTGAGTCCGTAGATCTCGTTTTAGCCAAACAAGGTTGGTTGGTTCCATGGGCTTAATTCTTTTTGGCACTTTTTCCAAAACGCAAAAAATGATCGATAGTAACCTGTCACATCAAACATCCAATCACGAGGCTCTTCTTTGCCTTTATACTTGTTTAGTGGATGTTCTTTATAAATCACTTCCTGAATTAGATGTTCACTTGTCAATTCATCAAACTCACCAATATATACTTGAAGATCAATGATATTTTGGGAGAGCTTAAGCATGAAATTGAGTGAGTTTTGTGAGACCGGATATGTCTCGAAAACAGAAGGCTCCAGCAACAGCACCCTATTGAAGTTCTCTCCTTCGTGCCATTTTGGATCCAGGTTGTAGAAATTATAGATCAATGTTGGCTTATCTGGATCAATAGAGATTTCTTTCTTTTCAGGCAGTGGTGTTTTTAGATCAGGGATTATTGTTTCTTGAAGCATTTCTGGTATTTTCATGACCTCAAACTCGCCGTAAGTCACATCCATGAAAGTTCTTTTCTGATGGGTGTAGCAATACTTGTTTATGTTTTGCTGATTAGCGTAGTATTTTTTGCCGGCATTAGCACCGGATACCCATTGCCAACTCAGTGCGTTGCTGGCCCAGTCTCCATCAAGCAGGTGATAATACATCCATCGGGCAGGAACTCGCCAGTGACTACCACCCACATTACAGGTGATGCTCGCGATGTACATGCGGACATGATTGTGTAAATAGCCTGTTTCGTAATAATCTTCAATGGCCTGATCAATGGCCTGGATTCCTGTAGTAGCATCAATGATAGACTTAGGCATTTTATAATGATAAACATGAGGCTGCTCTCTTCGGAGGTCTTGATTAATCTCGTCCTCTTTCTCAATCCATATCTGTTGCCAATAGTCCCGCCAGGCAAGCTCTTGAATAAATTTTTCGATTTGCTTAGGTCGGAATCCTTTGGCTAAGACAGTATCAAAAACTTGTTTGGTAGAAATGACTCCTCGCGAGATGTAGGGTGAAAGCATTGTAACTGCTCCATCAATGAAATTCCTCGTCCTTCCGTAGGCAATTGGGTCAATAGCAGCTATTTGCTTGAGTATATCTTGATAGTTCGTGCTAAACATTAACGTTTGCTGATTTTATTTAAACTAATATGTCTTTGTCGAGTGCATTTAAATCGATTCATATCTTCGGGTTGTTTCTTTAAATGTTTTTGACTTGAACCTGAATTAACACGTCTTCTCCACAGATTGAAGCTGCTCTGCTTGAGTTCAGATCGCATGAGTTTGATTACCTCTTTTTCGGGAAAACCGAATTGGTATTTTATAGCTTCAAAAGGCGTACGATCTTCCCATGCCATTTCTATAATTCGGTTCTTGTCTTGTTCGGTTAATTCCTTCATTTTAGTCATTATTCTAAACGAGCAGAAGAGTACTCTACTCACCTGATTTTCCGCTCTTTCGACCCGCAATTAAAGTATAATTCCTTCTTTGATTAAATCCTGAAACATAAGAACTCCTTCCTCACTTCTGGTACTTGATTTTTCTACCTCAAAATAGAATAGTTCATGGTCTCCGCCAATATCAGCTCGTTCTTTCACTATCATTTGCAAATAGCCGCATGCATTATCTAATACGATATTCCCATTCCAATTTACAAGTGCTTTCTTGTCTTCAAGCTTTTTCTGTTTATCGGTGCTTTTCCCGGATTTTTTCCCTAATAAATTCACCAATGGTTGATGATCCTTATGTAAAATCTGAAGAACACTATGATTGTTTTTTTCAAGGTTTTTAAAAGTGAGTGTGTTATAATCAATCGCTACCATGAAAAGCTTAGGTTTCATACTTACGGCTGACACATAGGTGCAGATGTTCATATTGACCTGGTTTTCTCTGTAGGTAGCAAGGCTGTATACCGGCATATTGACTATATTCCATGGACGTTTTACACCCATTAAGGAAGTGCTTCCATTTTTTTGAGAATTGCGTCTGCTTCTGCAGCTTTCTCATCACTCGCCTGACGGTTGGTCTTTGATAGTTGAAATGATTGTTTCATGAGCTTCTCATATTGCTTTTGAAGCTTTTCTTTTTCCGATTTCTTGCCAAATAGTCCCATGCTTATTTTTTGTTTATCAACCTATGTTGAACCTTGTTGTTGGGTATTCTTGGTAATATTAAGGATATGATGGCACTTGTTGAGATTCTGAAGCAATACTGGGGATATACTTCCTTCCGGTCTATGCAGGAAGAAATTATACAATCGGTGTTAAATGGAAAGGATACGTTAGCGTTGTTGCCTACCGGAGGAGGTAAATCCATTTGCTTTCAGGTGCCTGCCTTAGCTCTAGATGGTATCTGTATTGTGGTCTCACCCCTCATCGCTTTGATGAAAGATCAGGTAGCCCAATTAAACCAACGAGGTATCAAAGCAGCGGCTGTTTTTTCAGGAATGAAACGCCGTGAGATAGACATTGCTTTGGATAACTGTATTTATGGAGATTATCGATTTCTCTATGTTTCACCTGAAAGATTGAAAACTGCGTTGTTTCTTGAGCGAGCCAGGCAAATGAAGATCAGCTTGCTAGCTATCGATGAAGCGCACTGTATTTCTCAATGGGGTTATGACTTCCGCCCTCCATACTTGGAAATTGCTGATTTTAAAAATGAGTTAAAGGTATCGAAAGTCATAGCTTTGACTGCAACTGCAACTAAGGAAGTAAAAGAGGATATCATTTCTAGACTGGAGATGAATGACCCGCAGGTCTTTCAAAAAAGCTTTGCCCGTGCTAATCTTTCGTATTCTACTTTTGAGTTGGAGAATAAGGAACGGAAACTGCTGGATATTCTGAATAATGTCCAGGGAACGAGTGTAGTATACGTTAGAAGCAGGAAGCGAACAAAAGAAATCGCAGATGTTCTCACCAGAAATCAGATTTTAGCAGATTACTACCATGCGGGACTTTCAGGAAAAGAAAGATCCAACAAACAAGATGCCTGGATCTATAATCGTATTCGAGTGATGGTAGCCACAAATGCATTTGGGATGGGAATAGATAAACCGGATGTGAGAACGGTCATCCATTTAGATCTTCCTGACACACTGGAAGCCTATTACCAAGAAGCAGGAAGAGCAGGAAGAGATGAAAGAAAAGCCTATGCAGTGATTATTTTCCATCAGCAAGATATCCTAGAATTAAAGGAACGAACAGAAAGAGGTACGGTTTCATATGAACTACTTAAACGAATTTACCGGTCATTATCTAATTATTACAAGCTCGCCATTGGTAGTCATGCTTTTTCCAGCTTTCCATTTCGATACGATCGATTTATCAAAACGTACAATTTGCCTGTGATCGAGACTTATTCCGCTCTGAAAAAGTTAGGAGATGAAGGACTCATTCAATTGACAGACGGTTTTTTTGAAGCTTCCAAATTGATTTTCCTCTTGAATAAAAGTGAGACATATAAGTACCAGGTAGCCCATCCAAAGCTGGATTCGATAATAAAAACATTGCTTCGATTGTACGGAGGAGAAGTATTTAATTCTTACCTAAAAATCAAAGAAAAAGATCTAGCGGCCTTACTAAAAACTGATGAGAAACACGTTAGACAGTGGCTGCAGTTTTTATCTGACCAGAAAGTGATCGATTATCAGGTATCGATAGATTCGCCTACAATCACCTTCCTTACTCCCAGGATAGACCCTGAGAAACTGCCAATTGATAGCCGGCAAATAGCTTGGAGAAGCAACCTGGCAAAAAAAAAGGCAGATGCAGTCATTGATTATTTGCAAACGCAGAATTGTCGTACCCAGGTTTTTCAACGGTATTTTGATGAAGAGACCTCCATTACCTGTGGTATTTGTGATAATGACCTAGAAAAAAAGAAAAAATTGTCTGCTACAGAAATCCCTATTGAGCAAGTGGAACAAGTACTTGAAGCTCCACGAAGCATGACAGATCTGCGAGCGTTACTTTCAAAATATAGGGAAGAACAGATCATGGAAGCTGTCCGTATTTTGATGGAAGATAGCAAAGTAATTGAAAGTAAAGGGAAGTTTTCATCAACAGGCAATGCTACGATTAAGAAGTAGTGGAGAGTATAGTTCTAGGGTGAATCATCCATTCATCCAAAAAAAGGGTTTTTCCCTAAAATAAAATACATTGATAAGTTTGAGTTATCGTGCAGTAGAGGCCGTTTTTAACACGGTTAGGTAAATAACCTTAATGCAGTCAGGCTCTGGCTGTCGGTGACCCGAAAATTGATTCAAGAAATCCTAAGGTAGGCCACTAAAAT
>JBCCLN010000255.1:0-5881 GCA_039026865.1 Bacteroidota bacterium
GAATCCTTTGAAAAACCCGCCTTTTGGCCCAACTCTTCGTTACTCAAAATTTCAAAAGCCTCATTTACGGTCAGTAAACTACGTTTTTGAAATTCTGAAAGCCTCGATTTGAACCAAAAATCCAGTTTTGCAAAGGATTCTTATATCCTATTCAATATGTTACCTCATCTCAATGAATAACACCCGAATTTTCGGGTTAGGCACTTTGGTGACCAGCGCAAGAAGGCTTACACTTTGGTTGTACCTCTACTTTTATATCAGATTCACAATCTTCAATCCAGTGTATTTAAAGTTAAGGAATACTGCCTGTCTGAAGATGCCGTAATTTTATTTGCAGACGGCACTCCTTTAAAGAGAATGGTTGCAACCCCTGCCTCCGCGTTTACTGGGTTTTCACCGATCAGTTCACCAACTCCCAGAAGCTCAAAAGTTATCTGGTGAGAGGCTGTGGGAACAAGATTACCCTCTGAGTCCGTAATCTCAGAATAGACGAAGAATACATCTTCTAGTTCTTCCGTAGTGCGTCCTAGAGAATCAATGCTCAGTCTTATATTCGTGGGATCACCAGGTGTGGACACACTATCTTTGACGATCATCTTTCCATCTATCAATCCAATAGCTGTCAATTTGCCTGGCTCAAAATGGTCAACAACAAACTCAAAAGGTGGATGAGCCAGGTGATCGGAAAATTGATTTACCGTTGGATCTTTTACCATGATAAGACTGTCATTTAGATAAAGTTCTACTTGGTCGCAGTTACTGAATACTCGAATGTTGGTCGGAGAGTCCTCTGTCCAGTAATTAGCGATTTTTACCATTGGACCTTGATCTACCATTGGATGGTTAATTTCTTCATCGGGTGGCCGTTGGCTTCTGTAGAAATAATAAGCAAACTTTGGTATGCGGAAAATATCCGATATACCAGATGCTTCTAAATCATTTGCATAACCTCGGTTGTAATCGAACATTAACCAATTTGCATGACCGATTGTACCAGATTGTCCTTTTCTATTAGAGTTAGCAGCTTCTTGAAAGTTTAACGCTTGCTGCAACAATCGTTGCTCACCATGCCCGCGCAGTTGACGGCTGTTTCTCTCTTCATCAGATAAGTCTTCAAAGGCTGTTTGATTGAAGCCTGCATTGTGCGCGTAATACTCCCAATCTCCATATTCCGCGATAAAGATGTTACGAGTTCCCTCTAAATAGTCATTCCAATAGTAAGGAGGCTTAGCGTGTTGACGTGCTGGAATGAACAAATCGTAGGATGGATCATCTATCCATCCCGCAGAATAGGTGTCTTCAAAGGGCAATTCTTCCCTAAGAATATCATTAGCTTTCTCCATATATTCCTTTGTCATGCCGGATTCATTTAATGATATTTCCCAGAAAATGACGGAAGGATGATTGCGATCTCGGCGAACCATATCCCGAATATCCTGATAAGAATTTTCCACAAAATCCCCTTCTTCGAAGTGTTGCCAGCCAGGGATTGCATTCATGGCCAAAAGGCCCAACTCATCGCAAGCATCCAGAAATGATTGATCCTGTGGATAATGGCTTAAACGAACTAAATCAAACCCGGCATTTTTGATTTTTAGCGCATCTCTGAAGTTAGCGTTATTAGAAATGGCATAACCAATGTAAGGATATTCCTGGTGCCTGTTGGTTCCTCTGATGAACTGTTTTTCTCCATTCAGAAAGAACCCATCTTCTGTTAATTCTATCTTTCTGATCCCAACTTTTTCCGCAATCTGATCATAAATTAAACCTTCTGCTTTGATTTCAACAGACAGATCATAAAGCTTGGGCGATGTGGTTGACCATAGTGAAGGATTGGAAATTTCTATTGGGATTTTCAAGTCTTTCGTTTCACTTTGATTCAAACTGACTTTTTCAACAAAAGAATGGGTCACACTATCAAGTGTGAGGTTCACATTCACTTCAGTCTCAGATATATTTGTTGATTCATTTCTGAGTTGAAGTCTCAGGAAACCTTTTGCATTTTCATAAGATACGTCATCAAAATGTATCAACCATCCAGCATTACTCGTGTTTTCAATGAAAGGATCCGTTATATAAATATCTTTCTTTGATATCATCCAAACATCCCTATAAATACCTCCATAGTAGTTAAAGTCTAAACCCGATAATGGTTTGCCTGGGGGAATAACCAAGTTATCTGTATTGGAAACTTCGACTCTTAATTCGTTTTTACCTTCTTTAATGTATTTGGACAGATCAACAGAAAACGGAAGATACCCGCCTAGATGTCTTTTCACCTGTGTGTTGTTCACATACACGGTCGCATCGTGCATCACACCTTCAAAGTGAATGATCGTAATTCCGTCACCTGGACTTTGTATGTCAAATTCTTTAGTGTAAGTATGGATACCCTGCCACTGATCGTTTACAACCAAAGGCTCAATTCTAGGTGTATGTGGCAAATTCACAGTGACCGGCTGTCCTCCATCTAAAGTGAAGGACCAATTTTGATTGAAGGATTTAGTAACGGTAAGCTTTTCCTTGTCTGAGTCACTAGCTACAAAAGAGCATGACTGAATACTAAAAAAGAGGGCCAAAATCGACAATTGTTTTATAGATAATGTATTCATTAATCAAGATGTAATTTCATTGGAAATAAACACTAATATGCCTCTCTGTTGCATTCTCATCATTTAGGTAAAAATCAGTGGAATAGTTGTATCCTAGAGTTCCGAATAAATAGTGTTAAGATTATAACAGGGTTAAGGTCTTTTATCGGTTAAACATATATCAAATGTTTAAATTTCGCAAGAGAGACATTTTTTGTGTCTAGTATCTCAGGATGAACGTTAAAATTCTTCTTTTAACGTCTATATCTGTTTATGTCTAATCTCATACACACGGAATTCGCGATAAACCGCCTTGTTTGGATCGATTCATTCGGCGATCAATAAAGATTCGCTTTTAAATCTATGAGCTCAATTCATTTGTAGAATCCTTTGAAAAATCGCCTTTTGGACCAACCTTCCATTACTCAAAATTTCAAAAGCCTCATTTAACCCGAATTTCAAGACATTGCACTGCTAAGGCGGCTATGTAACACAAAACAGCTAACTAAAAGTACTAAAGTACTTTTGTAAGTACCTGATTTTCAGATAGTTGAATTTTAGTTAAATGGAAAAATTCGAGTGTTATTCGTTGAGATGAGGTAACGCGTTGAATCTAAGGTAATTGATTTCGAATAAGATGACAAAATCGTTCCCCAAATTTGAGGAATCAAAAATCGTTCAGAATGAACATTAAACTACTGTAGATCAATTACTTGAATCAACTCACTACTATTTTTGGTGAATAATGCGGGTTAAGATGAGTAAGCTACGTTTTTGAAATTCTGAAAGCCTCGATTCGAACCAAAAATCCTGTTTTGCAAAGGATTCTTGTATAAAATTTTAGCACAATTCAACTTTTTTGGAGAAAGATGTGAATTATATATTGAAAGGTCCGAAAACATAAAAAAATAAAGAATTCGAAAAATAATGAATAGCCAATTTTATCTACGCACTCAAAGGTTTCGAAGCTTCCAAATTTTTCCCTACAACTTTTGGGTACTATTCCATAACCAATTTATGATCAGTTTCATCTGCGAGCTTTCTCAAGTGCCTGAACCTTCACTGTGATGATAAGCAACGAGTGACGGAAGAAAATAAGGTCCTCTAAGGATCATCTAGATCATGTAAAAAACCAAATTATTTTAACAGTGTGCAACCTAACGTACCAAGAACATCTGAAAATATTACAGATAAATTATTCTCCTAAAATGCCTCTGAAATGTTAAGATAGAAATTATTTGTATTGTCTCCAAACCCCCAATCGAACCGCAAATTGAGGTCTTCTTTTGCATCCAAGAGATATCTAAGTCCAAAACCATAACTTGGACGAAAGCGGGTAATATCAAAGCCACTGACTTTATTAGCTACATCACCCATGCCCGCGAAAACGATTAATCCAACAGCTCCTTTGATAGTCTTTCTATATTCAGCTTGAAAAGCTATTAAATGGTTATCAATGAAACGCCCTTCATAATACCCACGCATAATTTCGTCACTTCCAAGCCTGGCGAGTTCGGAAATAGGCGTATCGCCGTTGCTAAATTGTGTTTTGAACTGAAAAGCAAGCACATCATTTCTGTCTTTAAAAGGAGTAAAGAAGTGCCTAAGGTCAAGTCGGGTTAATCGAAAATTGCTGGTGCTTCCTAAAGACTCTTCATAGACGCCAAGGGTAAACTCCGCATACCAGCCATTGGAAGCGGTCAGGATTTTATCTCTACTATCATATAAAAGCGCGAATTCTCCACCAATAGACGTGGAGCCTCGCTCTCCCGTACGATTATTATCTTCTAATGAGCCATCTTCCTCCACATCTACCCTGCTGATATCATTTATCCGGATGCCCCCCCCAAGAAACAAATACCTGAATATGGCTCGTTTAAGTAAAATCGGTTCTATTAATAACTGCTGAAAAGAGTATTCTTCTTCGTTGCTCTCTGGAGTATCTCTACCGACATCGTAGTAAAGTTGTGGAAATCTACGATAGATTATATTACCCGCAATAACATACCTTTCCTGATTGGTAAAAACCTCAAACCCGGAAAAGAAAACAAATTGATTATTAAGAGTATAGGTAAAAGACAACGGAACATTTGAAGTGCGAGTCTCCGCTCTTGATCCTTTGAATTTAAATAGATATTTAGCTCCAAAGCCCATACCAAGACTTGTTTCCGGGGAATATGAAATTACCGGAGAAACAATAATTTTGCTTAAATAAAGTGTTGAGTCTTCTTCCACTGCTCTCCTATTAGGTTCTATGGTAAGAAACTCCACGGCTTCTCTAATAAGCTGTCCACTTGAAAGAAAAGCGAAGCATAAAATAAAAAGGAGAAGTAAAAATTTATAGGTCATTAAGCGTCTTGACTCATACTTCATAAGGCAAGAACGAATTTATATTTCCATCATATAAAGTGTAGTTGGTTTAGCACAGGTTTGCCTGACCAAGTCTAATTTTTAAGGACTGAATTTCTCTATCAATTCGATCTATATATTCCTGTATGGCTTCCTCAACGGTTAAAAAACTATTTTTTACATTATTGGTAATTTTCTTCGAAGTATAAATTGTTCTTCCGGAACCCTTAATTACTTGGTCTCTGGTAGGAGCAATCTGGTTTTCAAGTTCGATAAAATCTAAAAACCTTTTAGTTTTAAGCTTACCGATTTTGCTTAATATATTTTCCATGAAATAAAGTTAATTAATATCAGAATAGATAAACTATGGTCGTCCAAACATTCCCCCTATTCGCTCTCTTTCTAAAAAGGAATGGACTATTAAACTGATACAAGACAAGGACCGTGAGGTGGTATTATTTTGAAGATCATGCTTGTGCTATTATAATATACAGCGAGATTAATGACCAAGCTACTTTTTGCTTCCTTTAGAAGAGAAACCAGTAAAGCAGAACAGGAAGGTATCGGCATAAAACCATGAATTGAACTAACCCAAAAAATTCGGGTGTTATTCATTGAGATGATGTAACACGTTGAATATGAGGTAATTGATTTTGAATGAGAGGACAATATCATTCTCCAAATTTGAGGAATCAAAAAATCATTCGGTATGAATATTAAACTATTGTAAATCAATTACTTGAATCAACCCGCCACTAGTTGTGGTGAATAATGTGGGTTAACTTGTGTCAGAGGAGAGTTTTTCGATGAGTAGGGGATTTAGAAAAGTAAGCGTATTCAAAAGGTTACTTAAAACCAAACCATCTTTTCCACATCGGTTTATTATGCCACGCAATATGAATCTCTAAAAGTATGCTTGCATCTTCAGCTCGTCTTAGCGC
>JBCCLN010000256.1:0-5815 GCA_039026865.1 Bacteroidota bacterium
CGGAAACCCCAATGGAAGAAAGGCCAGGGACACCTTTGCTTCCCTGAAAAAAACATGTAGAAAGTTGGACGTTTCTTTTTGGGATTTTCTCTATGACCGACTGACAGGAAATAATAATATTAGCTATCTGCCAGAGTTACTCTCCCGTAAATTAACCTCCAAACTATTGAGAAGTTACGGCACTTTTAGTTAGCTATTTTATGTTACATAGCCGCCTTAGCAGCGTAATGTCTTAAAGTTCGGGGTAAGTTTGTTTATTCTTTTTTGATGTCATGATTCACTTTTTATTTTCATGAATTTCCGTTCCATTTTCACAAAAACATCCTCTTTTGTGCCTATGAAGGAGCGTCCAATCACTTATTTTGTCAGGCTTATAAACTCTTTTGCTGCTTTCTCTGGCCTGCTATTCTTCATAAACATCTCTCCGATAAGAAACCCCTGAAAGCCAATAGCTTTCAAATCATTCACGACTTCGGGGGAATGCAGCCCGCTTTCTGTTACTTTCACAAAATCAGATGGAATCTCCCCCACCAAATCTTTAGAAGTCTTTACATCTGTTTCGAAGGTTTTCAAGTTTCGGTTATTTACACCTATTAGGTCGATCTTATCCGTAACTTTTTGAAGCTCTGCTTCGCTGTGAACTTCTAGCAATACTTCCATTCCTAAGCTTCTAGCTAAAGTTCCTAGCTTTTCAATTTCCTGTTTATCCAATACAGCGGCGATCAAAAGAATTACGTCTGCTCCTATGGATTTGGCTTCAATGATCTGATATTCATCCACCATAAAATCCTTTCTTAAGATAGGGCAAAAGTTAAATGAACGAGCAACCTTCAAATCTTCTATAGAACCTCCAAAGTAGTTTTTATCTGTTAGGATGGATAACCCCGAAGCACCGGCCTGCATGTAGCCAATTGAAGTTCGCTCTACAGACACATGCTGATTAATCATACCCTTGGAAGGAGATTTTCTTTTTATCTCTGCTATAATACCTGATTTATCCTTCCTTTGGATATACCTTCTGAGGGACACGGGTTTTCCTTCAAAAAATATGCTCTTCTCAAGTAGTTTAATTGGGAATAGCTCTTTTTGGCTTGCGACCTCTTTTCTTTTATGAGTTACTATCTCCGATAAGATATCCATTAACTATTTACACTTAAAAAGTCTTTAAATGATTGCAGCGCTCTCCCGCTTTCTAACGAGATCCTCGCTTCTTCAATTCCATCTAAAATTGGTTTTTGCCAAACGGTTGATATCGCAAGTCCCGCATTTGCCAATACAACGGCATTCTGTGATTCGTTTCCATTGTTCGACAAAATGGTTTGGAAAATCTCTGCCGCGTCATTTACTGTTTTCCCACCGTGAAGCTCAGCCTCATTTAATTGGTTAAAACCGATTAATTCCGGTGAAATTATTGTCTCAGTACTATTAGAAATAAGCTTAAAATCTCCGGTAAGGGATATTTCATCGTACCCGTCAAGTGTGTATATAATAGAGAAATTCTTATCCGTGTTTTGGTAAAGATATCCGTAAAGTCTAGCTAGCTCTAAGCTAAATACCCCTACCAATTGATTAGGAGGAAAAGCAGGATTTACCATAGGACCCAGCATATTGAAAAAGGTCTTGATGCCGAGTTGCTTTCGTATAGGTCCTACATTTTTCATCGCTGGATGAAATAAGGGAGCATGCATAAAACAAATTCCAGAAACATCCATTGATCGTTTCATCCGTTCTACGTTGTCACTAAATCTAACTCCAAGTACCTCCAAAACATTAGATGAACCACTTATTGATGAAACTCCGTAGTTACCATGTTTTGCCACATTCACTCCCGCTCCTGCCACAATAAAAGAAGAAATGGTTGAAATATTGAATGTATTTTTACTATCGCCGCCTGTTCCACACACATCTATGGTATCGTATTCGTCTAAATCAACAGGATTGCATAGCTCGAGCATCGCATCCCTAAAACCCTCTAGTTCCTGTACAGTAATGGCCCTCATCAAATAAATGGTGAGAAAGGAAGCAACTTGACTATCATTAAATTGTCCTTTAGCCAGACCAGTAAGCACCTTCCTGGACTCTTCTCTGGAAAGCACTTGATTGTTGATTAATCTATTTAAAATATCCTTCATAAAGCCAGCCAATTTTTAATGAGTTGTATGCCATGCTCTGTCATTATTGACTCCGGATGGAATTGAACTCCTCTCACATTAAATTCTTTATGTTTGATGGACATAATGTTTCCATTCTCGGCCACACTGGTTACTACAAGCTCCGGCACTACTGATCCTTTATCAATTACCCATGAATGATATCTACATACATTATAGGAAGATGGTAAATTGTTAAATATATCGTCTTGTTCTGTCACAATTATAGGAGTAACCATCCCATGAAATACCTGTGGCAGATTGTAAAGTTTACACCCAAAAACTTCACCAATAGCCTGATGACCCAAGCAAACTCCCAAAATATTTTTTGTGGAGGCGTACCTCTTGACGACTTCCGGCATTAGCCCAGCATTTTTTGGAACTCCCGGCCCTGGAGAAAGTAATACATTATCATAAGATGCAACTTCATCCAATTCAAATTCATCATTACGGACAATCCTTGTATTATCTTCCGCAGTCAAATTTCGTAAAATATGGACAAGGTTGTAAGTGAAAGAATCGTAGTTGTCAATGATTAAAGTTTTACTCATGTTCTTTCCGCTTCACTGATTGCATGTTCAAGCGCGCCGATTTTATTAAATATCTCTTGCAGCTCATTTTCCGGCTTAGACTGAGCTACAATTCCGGCACCTGCTTGAAACTTGAGTTGATTGTTTTGACTTTTAAAACTGCGGATCATAATTGCGTGATTGAAGTTTCCATTAAAATCCATATACCCGACAGCACCACCGTAAAAACCTCTCGGGGTTCGCTCATTCTCCTCAATGATTTCCATAGCTCTGATTTTAGGTGCGCCTGAAAGCGTCCCGGCAGGAAAAGTCTCTGCGACCAGGTCCATAAAACTCGATTTTTCCTTTAACGTACCCGTGACCTTTGATACCAGGTGAATCACATGAGAGTAATACTGTATTTCTTTGTATGTTTCCACTTGCACGTTGGTACAGCTTCTACTTAGATCATTTCGGGCAAGGTCCACCAACATCACATGCTCAGAATCCTCTTTCGGATCATTTAAGAGTTTTTCAGCAAGTTCAGAGTCAGCTTTATCATCACCTGTTCTTTTAAAAGTACCTGCTATTGGGTAAATCTCTGCCTTGTAATTCTTGAGTACAATTTGAGCTTCAGGGGAAGACCCAAAAATGCGAAAACTGCCATAGTCGAAGTAAAATAAATAAGGAGAAGGATTTACCGAACGCAAGGTCCGATACACTTGAAACTCATCGCCTCGGAAAGGAATAGTGAAATATCTGGATAATACCACTTGAAATACATCCCCAATGTGACAGTGATGAATGCCTTTTTTAACCATTTTTAGGTACTCCTCGTCCGTCTTATTGGAAACCTTCTTAGCAAGTGTTTTAAATGGATAAAGAGGAATGTTTCGTTGCTGTATTAGCGAAATCACTTCATCAAATAATTCATGATCTGGTTCATCAAAATACGATTCAATCACATGACACTCATTCTTAAAATGGTCTAAGACAATTACAAACTTGAATAGATGATACTGAGAAACGGGTTCAGACTCATCTACTTTATCCAGATGAATATCACCAAACAAACCAATTACATCGTAATTCAAATAACCGAAAAGACCAGATTCTATATGATTTCCAGTCTGGGTTGAATTCAGGCTAAAGTTATTGGTAAATTGTTCTAGTTCTTTTTTCAGACTGCTGTACTCTTTCAATTCTAAACCCCGACCGGGTAATTGAAGCTCAAGATTTTTCTGGAATAGTTTGATGTAGGCTAAAGGATGACAGCATATATATGAAAAGCTATCTTCTGCGCCATGATAATCGGAGCTTTCCAGAAGAAAAGAATTTGCAAATCGGTCTCTTAACTTCAAATACACACTAACAGGGGTAATTATATCAGCTAATAAACTTTTTTTCCTTGTTTTTACTTCTAATTTTTTCACGTGTATGTAGTTTATCTTTAACCGTGCGCATGGAATTCGTGATAGACCGCATCAGTGAACTGATTCATCCGGCGGTTGGTACCTATTCGCATTCTATTCTCTATGCTCATCTCATATTTATTTCACTGGATTAAATAAAAAAAACCCTGACGATTTCTGTCAGGGTTCAATATCTAAACATAACAGGTATTCGTCAATAGGTTACCTTATTGCTGTACCACTTGTATAATTTATTCATGATCATTTGAATGCGAAGCTAAAATTATTTCATTTTATAGGTGACATACTGTTTGAAAATTTTCAAATTAAGTTGTCATCAGTAAATATGATGTCTCATTTTTTAAGATTTTAAGTTAAATCCACCAGATGTTGCCCTGTGAAGAACAAATAAGTGTTTTAGTTCATCTATTGAAAGCTGATGATGGGGTTGCGGAAGAGGAGTATCAATTGATTTTATTTATTGCTGATGGACATGGAATGGGTGAGGATAATACAGAAGAACTCTTGAATTATCCAAAGCCAGTTCCAAATCTTAAGAATCTTTCACTTGACAAGAGGTTCAATTATTTATCAAATAATATTCATATGATGAAAGCAGATGGAAAAATTTGTACCGATGAAATTAAATTCTGTGAAAAAATCACATTAAACCTCGGGTACAAATGGGGTGTAATAGCAGACTTTTCCATATTTAAAAATAAAGATCCAACAATTCATTCGAACAGAGAATTTCTTCAGTCTGTAGCCACACCAGTAGCTTATTCTGCTAAATGAGAATAGGTAGTAGCTGTTTTCTTTTGCTAGCTAGCGCGACCTTAAGCATAGCTCAAAACACCCCCAGAACAACCACAATCTCCGCTTCCCAAGCTAATGAAAGCATTAAGATTGATGGACATCTGGATGAGAAACTATGGTCTACTCTAGACGTTGGATCTGGGTTTTATCAGAATTTTCCTTCAGACGACCAACCGGCTATCGACGATACAGAATTTATGATTGCTTATGACGATAAGTTTATCATAATAGGTATTAAATGTTATGACGGTCTTGAAGGTGATCACATTGCAACGACACTGCGAAGGGATTTTGAATGGTCTTTAAATGACAACGTATCTGTTTACTTAGATCCTTACAATGACCTTACGAATGGTTTTGCTTTTCAGGTCACCCCAAACAATGTGCAACGAGAAGGGCTGGTGCTCCTAAATGGAAGTGTTCAAGATGATTGGGACAACAAATGGTTTAGCAAAGTGTATCAAGGAAATGGTTTCTGGTCTGTGGAGATGGCCATTCCGTTCAAGTCCATTAGATATAATAATGTAAAAGAATGGAATATTCAGGTACTTCGAAACAATCAGAAAAGAAATGAACGAACCTCCTGGACGAGGGTACAACAAGGCTTTCGCATGAGTAATCTCACGTTTTCAGGTAGGATATTATGGGACGAAGCGCCTAAAAAATCTTCTTCTAACATTGTTTTTATTCCATATACTGCGGGAGGTATTGCTAAAAATATAGAGAATCGGAAACCTACCGACCGAGAAGTAGATGCAGGTTTTGATGCAAAAGTAGCTTTATCTAGTTCATTAAACCTAGACCTTACTTTTAATCCTGATTTCTCACAGGTGGAAGTGGATCGGCAAGTAACTAATTTGCAACGATTTGAAATTGACTTTCCTGAAAGAAGACAATTTTTTCTTGAAAACCAGGACTTATTTGGGCA
>JBCCLN010000257.1:0-5791 GCA_039026865.1 Bacteroidota bacterium
GTCAAAATTCAAACGGGTTTTGTCTGTCGGCAAAAAAGTAATGGAAGGCGCCACCATGAAGGACTTGAACTCTTGCAAGTCGCGAAAATCATCAGAATTTTCGTACGCCATATTCAGACGATAGAGTAAAGTATTGTCTTTATTCAGTGGGCCGGTGAAATCGAGCGTGGAGCGCAGGGTATTAAAGCTACCTGTGGTGAATGTGATGGCTTTGCGTTCTTCATCCAAAGGTTTCTTGGTCACCCTGTTCATCGTGCCTCCGGGAGATGAATTGCCAAATAATGCGGAGGCCGGTCCTTTTATGATCTCTACACGTTCCAGGTTTGCCGTGATTATCTGGGGACCAAAGAGGCCAATAACGCGCAACCCGTTGATCAGTTCTTCCTGTGAACGAAATCCACGAATGGTAAAATCATTATAATAAGAAAATTGGTTAATACCGCTGATATTTTTAACAACATCATTGACCCTGTAAGCTTGCCGATCGGCCATCACTTCTTTGGTGACGTAACTCACCATCTGCGGAGTGTCTTTAATCGGAGTAGCCGCTTTAGTTGCGACAAAAGAAATATCATTATCATAACTCACCTCCTTTCGGCCCGTGATTTCTACCGTTTGCATCCTGGTTATACTTTCAGAAAGGGTAAAATCCGCTTTTAGTTGTTGCCCTGCGGTCAATATAATTTCACTGGAAGCCCGCTCATAGCCAATGGCCGAGACTATTAACGTATAATTCCCGGGACGTAAATTATCAATAAGATATTCACCATCTTCATTGGTCGTGCTTCCCTTAGCAGTCCCTTCGATCGCTACATTCACAAACAAAAGCGGTACCCCGTTTGCATCTTTCACCACCCCATATACTGAGGGATTTTGGGCGAGAGCCAATACACTGCCCGATAACATAAAAATCAGAAGTAAATATTTTTTCATAAGTATTTTCAATTAGATTGAGTTGAGCTATTTATAAATCCTGGCTAATTTAGAAGGCTTGATTTAGCTAGTCAATCGCTACAAATAGTAGTTTTCCTATCACTACAAATAATGCTCTAAAATCATTAGAAGTAGTGACTTTATCACTGATCATGGGAAATAGGCTTGTTATCTTCCGTTTTGATCGTTTACTCTCCACAAGAACGACTTTCCAGGGATTAGGTCCTATTAAATCAGGATCACAAAACGGCGATGAAGGAAATTATAAAATATTTGATAATAATGAGTTACAAAATCTGTCATAAGCAGTGATGAATTAATGACTTCTTTGTTTATTACAACAAACAAAAATCTTAACACTAAAATGAAAGCACATACAGCAAGTTTAATCAACGCCATATTGTTAATCACTTTATCTGCGTGGGGCTATATTGATTCTGAAACACCATCATTTACGGCATTAATTCCAGCAATTATTGGCGCGGCGCTATTGATTTGCAATCCAGGAGTCAAGAAAGAAAATAAAATTATTGCTCATATCGCGGTTTTGCTCACTTTGGTTGTTGGCATTGGTCTTTTCCGGCCACTTATGGGTGTGGTAGAGCGAGCGAATGCACTAGGTATTCTCAGGGTTTCTGTTATGCTTCTTAGTACTGTTTTCGCTATAGTATTTTTCGTAAAAAGCTTTATTGACGCCCGCAGAAAGCGTGAAGCCGCCTAGGTGGTATAGACGATATTGAAATTTTTGATGAGAAGCGGGCTATTAGTTCGAGCTTAGCTTGAGTATGATTGAATTCTTAAACATGATTTAATGCTCAATAAATGGGTCCTCTCCGAAAACCCTATTTCAGGCTTTTTCAACTTTTGAATTGACCGTATAGGTCGATTTCTGATATGATTTCGACTTTTCAGAGCGGACTCATAAATCAATTGAATCCTTTGAAAAACCCGCTTTTTGGCCCAACTTTTCGTTACTCAAAATTTCAAAAACCTCATATACGATCAGTAAACTACGTTTTTTGAAATTCCAAAAGCCTCGATTTGAACCAAAAATCAAGTCTTGCAAAGGATTCCACGTAGAAGTATTAAAATCAAGAAACCGAGAAATGGCGGATGCTTCCATTTCTAGGATTTGTTCAACCTTATTTCAGTGTGTTGCTCAAATAGTTAGTGTTTCTAAGAAAAGACGAAAAACACGTTATTGACACCTACGGCGTAGTTTTTTAGAGAAAGAATGAATCGAAGCTATTGTATACTTTGGAATTGATTTATCAGTTTTCAAAAATCCCGAGGAATTTTAGATGAATCGAAGGTGAAACTGTAGTTTTATTGCATTTTCGATAGAATCTTTAAAATAGATTTAATAACTATTTATGCATCGAAATTTCAAAAAACACGCTCTACGAGCTAAAAACATCGCTTTCTTTCAAAAGGCACTGTTTTTTTAGAGACACTAGTTATTTTTCAACTACGCTGCACCATCCCCAATACTTCCAATAATTGTGGCTGTTCTTCTAACGCTATTTTGGCCAATTCTTTAAATTCTGACATCCACTCGTCCAGGTCATCCAATGCTTCATCTCTAGTCACGGTAGATTGCTGCGCTTCACCCATTTCTTTTAGCTGCTCATGGTATTTCTTTTTGGTTTCTTCCATTAAGTCCCTGCCTTGCTTCAGCTTTTCCTCTGTAATGTTGTATTTACCTATGGCTGCGATTACATCGGGCATTTCAAGCGCATTGGTATAAAAAACATTAACCTGCTTAAGAAACCCTGAAAGCGATTCCTTTCTTGTGCCTGTAAGCTGCAAGGCTTCTTGAGCGCCGCGGTGGTTCTTCAATGCAATCCGGGCTATTTTCAAGTGCTTCAGATAGGTAGACTTCAGCATAACTTTGGCCACATTTAAGGAGGCCGTGGCCTGGTATTGATCGCCGTATTCCTTCTTTTGCCTGACGTTGAGACGGTTAGCATTATCGTAAAGCACTTTCCCTTCCGCTAGTTTGGTGTCGTCATATCCGATTTCTGCTATCCGATTTTTTATTTCTTGCACTGCTTCGGCGTTGGAAATGGCATTGTTAGCTGATAGTAGTTTTGCGTCGATGGTATTCTGATCCATAATTTTAATTGTTTTATTTGGGTAATAATAGGTGATTGTAAGATAATCATCACTTACAAAGGCCATCGATTCGTCGAAAAGTTGTTCTTACCAGACCGGCAGTCATTTTTCAGTGCCCGTGAGCCATTTCTACATGCCCGGCAGTCATTTTTCAGTGCCCGTGAGCCATTTCCACATGCCCGGCAGTCTTTTTTCAGTGCCCGTGAGCCATTTCTACATGCCCGGCAGTCTTTTTTCGATGCCCGTGAGCCATTTCCACATGCCCGGCAGTCTTTTTTTAATGCCCGGCAGTCATGGTCACGTCCTAAAATAAGTTGACAGGTTTTACATTAACTCGCATTATTCACCACAACTAGTGGCGGGTTGATTCAAGTAATTGATTTACCGTAGTTTATATATGCACACTGAATGATTTTTTATTCCTCAAATTTGAGGAACGATGTTGTCATCTTACTCGAAATCAATTACCTCCTATTCAACGTGTTACCTTATCTCAATGAATAACCCCCGAATTTTCGGGTTAATTCTGTTTAGTAGTTTGCATTGATAATAAATGATCTTAATTGTACTTTATTAACAATCCTTTAATCTTGGATAAGGTAGACAGGTTAGGATGCAAATCCTGCTTTGGGTTGTCATCAGTTTTGGAAGAATGGGAGTTACTTGACAGCGCAAACGGGCTGGTGATTGCTTTGAAACCCAGAGGAGTACGACAAAGCAAATGATGCTTGAGGAGCTCCAATTGGCCGTAGCTACTGTTTATCGTTTTTTTTCTGCTGGCCCTCTCCACCCCAACTACTGCCGCAGTACATCTAGGCTGGTTTGCTCCACAAACTTTACCTAACTTTCTTCAAAAGCATACGCATCTCGCTGGCCCTCTTGGGAAGCCTCCCATTGTTCAAAACGTGCTGAAAAAATGGCGATAGCTTCTCGCTTCTTACTTGATTTTGATTCCAATCGTTTCTTTTAAAGTTCATCATTGATCACAAACTTTGCAAATCTGTGGTATACCCGATGAAAGTGTTAGATATTGGGATTGATTAATAATTCTACACTACACCATGAATAATCTCCTTACAATAACCCTCACAGGAGTTATCTCTTTTTCAGTAACTGTTGTGCTATTCCAACTGGTCAAATATTTCCTGAAGAAACTAGGTCAATATGAGGCTTATAAAGAGTTGTTTATATTGATTTGGCCATTATCGATATTAATAGCCATCATTTTTTCATATCTAACCGCAGATTTTAAAGGCGAGGTTGATGAAGTATGGAATCAACCTTTTCAGATTACGGTCATCATTATTTCAACATGGTTAATCATCAGTTTAATAGGATCAGGTAAAATTTTCATTATTAGAAAATACGATCTGGATCAGGAAGATAATTTGAATGCCAGGAAAGTTCATACACAAATCAGGCTATTTTCCAGGATCATCAACGTGATTATCATCATTGTTTCGTTTTCTCTGGTCCTCATGACGTTCAAATCGATAAGAGAAATTGGAGCAAGTATCCTGGCATCGGCCGGGATTTTAAGTATAATCATAGGAGTTGCTGCCCAAAAGCTCATTGCCAATATTCTAGCAGGATTTCAGATAGCTTTAACACAACCCATCAGAATTGGCGATGCTGTGGTAATAGAAGGAGAGTGGGGTTGGATTGAAGAAATAACTTTGACTTATGTAGTAGTTCGTGTGTGGGATAAAAGAAGACTAATAATTCCTACCACACAGATTATAGAAAAACCTTTCCAAAACTGGACAAGAAATAATGCTGAAATATTGGGTACTGTTTTCATTTATGCCGATTACACCTTATCAGTTGAAGAACTCCGAAAAGAATTTAATAAAATTCTAGAGGCTACCTCTCTTTGGGACGGTAAAGTGAAAGTAGTTCAGGTATCTAATGCAACCGAGAAAACCATGGAGATCAGAGCTTTGATGAGTGCCAAAAATTCTCCTACGGCCTGGGACCTGAGAGTGCACGTACGAGAAAAACTGATTGAATTCCTTCAAAAGAATTATCCACGATCCTTACCCAAGCAGCGAGTGGTGATTGATCGGGATGAAGTAAGTTAACCCGGATTTCAAAGCATGCGATTGCCCCGGCTAGTGGGCTGGCTAAATATGGCCGAAGTAAAGAAAAGCGCAATGATTGTCCATTAGTGGTATTCACCGCAGTAGTCTATACGCAAGGTTTTCTCAAACATAGCCGTATTTATGAGGTGAATATCGCAGATGTCACCACGTTGGAGGATAGGCTGGATGAGCTGGAAGCCCATGCGGGACCAACAGAGGTAAAAAAGACGGTGGTCATGGATGCAGGCATGGCCAGTGATGCCAACCTTTCCATGGTCCAAGCGAAAGGGTATCACTATGTTTGTGTGTCTCGCCATCGGATAAAAGAGGAGGAGATCGAAACCGATCAGCACCTTACTCAATGGACCTACAAGGGAAAACAGCCAGTGAAACTTAAGGTCTTTCAAACCCAAAGGCGATGAAGATACCCGGATGTATGTAGTGTCTCTAAGAAAAGACGAAAAACACGCTACTGAATCCTACGACATAGTTTTTTAGCAAAAGAATGAATTGAACCTATTTTATACTTTGGAATCTATTTTTCAATTTTTTTAGAAATTCATCTGAATTTTGAATGAATCGAAAGTGAACCAGTGACTCTATTGCTTCATTGTTAAAATCTCTCAAAGAGATTCAATGATTATTTGCACATCGAAATCTCA
>JBCCLN010000258.1:0-5733 GCA_039026865.1 Bacteroidota bacterium
AAAGCATGATCAGAAAATCAACCGAACCCATGCACTGGCCACTATGGTGGATATGGTCGTGCCTCTTTTAGGAAGAAAAAGAATCAGAGACTCCATCGAAGCATTCGATAGAATGGTCTATCACACCAGAGAAATTATACGTCCCGACCGATCGAACCCCAGGATACACAAGCCAAAAAGATCTTATTATCAAAATTATAAACCGTTATGAAAATAAATGCTTAACTAAACGACATTGATATTGGATTTGATATTTATGCGGGAATGAATAATGCCCTCGACGACAATTACAGTGAAGTACATACTTTAAATTCAGCATTTGGAGGATTCTTCGATCCAGCGATGGATCGTAATTATTATGCTGGCATAAGGCTTAATTATACTTTTTAAGTACGTACGGGGGACAAATATTCATTGCTTGGTGTTGCATACTTTAACAGGAATGTTTTGTCTTCCAACCATTTTTTGGGTGTAATCCACGCTAAAACTTTGAAATATGAGATTTTCTTCAACAAATAAAGTCTTCTTGCTATTCGGAATTCTAATGCTTTTCGAGTGTAAGCTTGAAAATAAAAAAGACGCGAATGCTAATGAATCTTTATCAAGACAAAATGAAGATGTATTTCAGCATAAAATAGAACCAAAATATGCTGAAGGATTTTCTGTAACCTATCACAAAAATTATAAAGTGGTTCGTACACAAAGTGAGCTTTCTTCATGGTCCGGGAGTGCTTCAGAATCAAAAGAAGACATCATGGTCCTGATGCAAAAAGGAACCTCCTTACCCGAATTGACTGGTGATCTAGCAAAAGCGGAGGTTATAGAAATCCCCGTTGAGCGTGTAGCAGTAAATGTAGAAAATACAGAAAGTTTTTTAGAAGCATTGTCATTGACTGATAAATTGGTGGCCATTGGTGGATTGATTTCCTATAATGATACCAGAAGAAAAAGAGCTTTAGATGGGGACTTGATGCAAGTTGGATACAGTTGGCATCAACCACCCATGTTTGAGAATCTGCTGGCCAGTAAACCGGATTTATTTTTAATGAATCTGTCCAACCTGGATTTTGCTGAGTCTATGGATAAGTGCAGGCAACTGGATATTCCTACTGCTTCGGTATTTAGCTGGTCTGAAAAAAACTACTTGGCCCAGGCCGAATGGATCAAATACTACTCCTTGTTTTTCAATACCGAAGAAAAGGCCAATTCAGTTTTTGAACAGATCGAAAGAAATATCGAGGAACTAAAAGAAAAGGTCTCAGAGCTCAATGATAAGCCTACAGCGATATGGGGATACTACACCGGAAATGACAAGTGGCTTGTGCACAGAAATAGTGTGGAATGCCAATTTATGATAGATGCCGGACTAAATAATATCCTCCACCAACCTGAGGCTCCACTAAAAAATGCGGGAGAACCCATCAGCTTTGAAGAATTACTCTCAAAGGCTCAACAGGTGGATCATTGGATACTTGGCGATGTACATTCCGCAGCACTGCCAAAGGCTGATTTGATGGAGTCTTTCAAGGCATGGCAAACCGGAAATCTCTATCACAATTTTAAACGCAGCAAGCCGGATGTCAATGCTTACGATTGGTACGGGTCTGCCATTGTTCGCCCCGATAAAGTCTTGGCAGACCTGATTTATTTGGTGCATCCCACGCTGTTACCAGACCATGAATTGTACTACATGGACCGGTTGGATAAGAATTTTCAATTTCCAATTGAACAGGGGGCATTATAACTGAATAATTGAATGAATATTCTCGGCACAATATCGCCAAAGACAACACCGAAGTTCTCATCAAAAGCTTGGGGATTGATTTTTTGCTGTATTATTTGCTTAACGAGTTGTAGAACGGATACCGAAAACAATATGGCCACTAATGCAATACCTACTGGTACCCAAGACTATTTTACAGAAAAATCCAATGTTAAGTATGCTAAAAACTTCACGGTCACTTATCATAAAAATTACAAAGTAGTTAGCACGAGCGCAACCTTAGGTGATTGGGATACTGCCAAAGGGGAGTTGGAAGATGTGGAGGATTTAATGGTTCTGGTTCAAAAAGGTACAACCCCACCAGAGTTATCAGGTGATTTGAAGGGTGCTAAAGTAATAACGATCCTTGCAAATCAAAGAATTGCCACTAATTACCCAGGAATTGAGATATGGGCAGATATGTTGGGATTGTCCCAAAACTTGGTGGCTATAGGCGGTCCTAAAACTTTCGATGATACGCTGAGAGAAAAGCTGTTCAATGATGAAATAGGCGAAGTAGGGTACAGTTGGGCAGCACCACCTGATATGGAAGTACTGTTGGAGAGTGATCCCGATATTTTTCTAATGGTTTTATCCCAAATCCGGTATGGAGGATCTCTTACCAAGTTAAGACAGCTAAATGTTCCTACTGTGCCGGTTTTTGACTGGGCTGAAAGGGATTATATGGCCAGAGCAGAATGGATAAAATATTGTGCGCTTTTTTTCAATAAAGAGAAAGAGGCCAATGAATGGTTTGAAAAAATCGAACAGAAGGTTAGCTCTTTAAAAGAATTGGCAGCCACTTCTCAATCAAAACCCGTTTGTCTCTGGGGAAATTTTGTGGATAATGGCTTTTGGATGGCCAATGCGAATAATGCAGAGGCCAGGCTTTTGCGAGATGCCGGTGCCAGCAACCCGGTAGAGGACTTTACACTTCCGTTCAACCCCGTTGGCGAACCGTTCAACAATGAACAATGGCTAACGATAGGAAGCCAGGCTGATCATTGGATAATTGGTAATGGCGTTATGGGTGTTAAGCTCCCTGCAAAAGGTTACCTGACAAGTTTTAAGGCTTGGCAAAATGACAACCTCTATCACCATTACTTACGCAGTAAGCCTGAACATGATGCTTATGATTGGTTCAATCTGGGGCCAGTTCGTCCCGATTTTATATTGGGTGATCTAATTGCGCTTTTGCACCCAGAGTTACTGACAGATCATGAATTTGTCTTTTTTGGTCGATTAGAAAAACAAGAATTGTAAAGTCAAACATTTTAGAATCAATGAAAGAGATAGCACTGGAATCGTCATTAGAACAGAAGATAACGGTCAGAGTAAAGAAAGAATCCTTCAGGTCTTATCTTTTCTTTGGGCTATTGGCATTCACGACAATTATCGCATTCTTGATGGAATTGGGTATTGGCTCAGTGACCATTCCTGTCAGGGATATTCTTACCACACTTTTCGATGCAACTTCTGCAAATCCTATACAGCTAAAGATTATTCAAGAACTTCGTTTACCCAGAGCATTGATAGCTGGCGTAGGTGGTGCAGCCCTTGGAGTGGCAGGATTACAGTTGCAGACACTGTTTAAAAATCCTTTAGCAGATCCATGGACGCTGGGTCTTACCGCAGGCTCACAATTAGGGGTAGCCTTGGTTGTTGTAACGGCATCTGTGGTAGGGTCATCTTTTTTAGAAAGCCTTTCTTTTCTGGGGAATCTTGGGGTGGTTTTGGGTGCAGCTTTAGGGTGTGCGGGTGTGCTTATTATGATGATTGCCATCTCTAGATATGTGAGTACAATTACCCTGTTGATCTTTGGGTTGATGTTGGGCTTTTTTGCGCAAGGCATGGTCAGTGTGGTGATGCATTTCACCAACCAATCTCAAGGAAAAGTATTTGCAGGATGGAATGACGGCAGTTTTGCGGCAGTCTATTGGGAACATTTCCCTGTTCTCATGCCACTGGTGTTCCTTGGGCTTATTTCTGCATGGCTCATGGCCAAGCCCTTAAATGCTTTGCTCTTAGGAGAGAATTACGCCCAAAGCCTAGGACTCAACATCAAAGTTCTCCGTATTGCAGCATTAATAAGCGCAGTGCTTTTGGCTGCCCCGATTACTGCTTATTGTGGCCCGATTTTGTTCTTAGGGTTAATTATTCCACATCTGGCTCGTGGGCTCTTTGGTACTTCCAACCATAGAATACTGATACCTGCCGTGATTTTATTGGGGGCTACGCTCTCGCAGTTGGCAGATTTGTTTGTCCACCTGCCTTGGGAGCGCCACTTCTTACACCTCAATGCTGTAAATGCTGTAGTCGGTGCACCTGTGGTCATGTGGGTAATTTTAAAAAGTAGGAAGATGAGAACCTTAGAAGCTTCGTAATATGGAAAAAACAATGACCCTTAAGGAATTGACCGTTGGTTACCGCTCGAAGAGAAAACCTAAGTCTATTTCGGAAAACATAACTGCTGAACTTTTCAAAGGTGAACTGGTCTGCCTGCTGGGGCCAAATGGTGCGGGAAAATCTACTTTGATACGTACACTTTCCGGCATGCAAAAACCACTTTTAGGCCACGTGTTTCTTCAAGGAGAAGACGTGCATAAACTATCAAAAGCACAGCTCGCTAGGAAAATGAGTTTGGTGCTGACCGATAGAGTGCAATCAGGACTATTGACAGCCTATGAGGTAGTTGCTTTAGGCCGTTATCCACATACCGGATGGTCAGGCAAACTATCTGATGAAGATCATTTTAAGGTATTGGAAGCCATCAAAACTGCTGGGGCAGAAGACCTTACTTTTCGAAGTATGGTAGAATTGAGTGACGGAGAAAGGCAGAAAATAATGGTGGCAAAAGCTTTAGCTCAGGACCCGGAGATCATGATACTAGATGAAATTACTGCGTTCCTAGATCTTCCGAGGCGTATTGAAATCATGCAATTAATGCGACGATTAGCAAAAAAGGAAAACAAATGTATCCTTATGTCAACTCATGATATGGAACTAGCCTTAAAGTATGCGGACAAACTTTGGTTGCAACCCAAAAATGGAAAATTAGTGATTGGAGCGCCTGAAGATCTTATTTTGAACGGGTCTTTTGCCAAAGCTTTTGAAAGTGAAGGTATTCATTTTGATATAGAAAAAGGGGCTTTTGAAAGCCAAGAGCCTTACCTTCAAAAAGTCGCATTGAATGGATCTGGAAATGAGTTTTTATGGACGAAAAAAGCCATGGAAAGAAGTCAAATCGAAGTAATCGAAAAAGCCCCTGTTTCTATTGAGGTTTTCTCCAAAGACGACAGAGCTTTTTGGACCTTTAGGTCTCAAACCCAAAAAAAGGACATATTCTCGATTTATGAATTATTGGAATCTATAAAGAATCATGCTTAACACAAAAGCACCTTGTTTTGATCTCTTCTAAATAGACTTTCAAAAGAATACAATTTCAGCAGAAATTTTGAAAAAATCTAAAATACATATTCGCTTTTGTGGCGATGGCATATGCTGGCAGGAATGGTTTTGTCTCCTGTCCTTTTAATAAGTGCTATTACAGGAAGAATATACGTTTTTTACTCCACAAATAGAATCTTGGCTATATCCTGAACTATTTGTTGTGAAACCAGAAGAGAGTCAACTTTCTATTTTAGAGCAGTTACAATCAATAGATGGTAAAAAAGATTTAGCCCGCATTATTCACCACAACTAGTGGCGGGTTGATTCAAGTAATTGATTTACCGTAGTTTAATATTCATACTGAATGATTTTGATTCCTCAAATTTGGGGAAAGATGTTGGCCTCCCATTCGAAATCAATTATCTCTTATTCAACGTATTACATCATCTCAATGAATAACAGTTACTATTCAGCTACTTAATAGATTGATTATCAAATATTTGGAAATTAGATTTTATTAAAATTGTCTAATTTACTAAAAAATGAACAATATATTATTTTATGAAAATCATTTTCTTAGT
>JBCCLN010000259.1:0-5723 GCA_039026865.1 Bacteroidota bacterium
AGAATCCTTTGCAAAACTGGATTTTTGGTTCAAATCAAGGCTTTCAGAATTTCAAAAACGTAGTTTACTGGGCGTAAATGAGGCTTTTGAAATTTTGAGTAACGAAGAGTTGGGCCAAAAGGCGGGTTTTTCAAAGGATTCTAAAAGTTTTTCCCGGTTGCACATTATTCAGAAACCATAAGCTCCTTCGTTCTTTTTTCAAATCGATATCAATCATACTTTGCATATCCCTTCCTCTTCTGTACCTGTTTTAATAAGCTTGTCTATGACAGGTTGAAAAAGATGGATTTTCTGATGGCACTTTATATGAGCTGTTAAGATCGCTATTTTTCTATTTTTTACAGTTGATTTTCTTTTAACCAACTATCGGCCACTTTGTCCATGTCTCTTCCTTCACGGCTTACTTTATAATCAAGTGCTGCGATGACTTCATTAGAGAATTGAATCGCATCTAGTTGATCCAATTGAGCTTGCGAAAATATGAACTTTTTGTCCTCTCTTAATAGCAATACCGCTTTATCCACAGTCCCAAGTAAGCCCTTGGGTTCCTTCAATTCTCTAATGGTGTATTTATAATGAAGAAATTGTGGCTTCCAGAGTGGAACGATGATCCACTCTTTATTTTCGACAGCATGTTCAAATGATTCAAAACAGTCTTCTTCTGTCCCAGTGTGAAATTGATAGCCTGCATCATTAAGACCATACATTTCCATCATTTTGATCGAAAACCTCGTGATTCCTGCACCCGGATTGATTCCCTGAATACTAGATTTCATTTGACCTATCACTTCAGGTTTAAGCAGATCTTTTACTTCAATGACCAAATCCGAAGGGACATATTCCGGTACTCCCCAGAGCGCATAGGGCGAATAGTGAAACCCCAGCTCCATTAGAGGCACTTTTTTTTGAACTTTCTCTCTGTAGCCACCGTGACTTGAGGGAAGCCAAGCTGAAGTCAGGGCATCTATTTCACCTTTCATGAGTCTTTGAAAATTAGCTTCATGAGGCGCATAAGTTCTTTCAACCTCAAATCCCATTTTCTGAATAACTTTCGCGATTAAAGCGGCCGTTACTCTGTGGAAAGACAAATTAGTAACTCCAAGTGTTATTTTTTGTGACATCCTGATTATGGTTATATCTGATAAGTTTTTAAAAGCTCATCGTTTACATGATCTCATTTTTTTCTTCTGCTGGAATTTTAGTTACAGATCATTAATGAATTTGACTATTTTATTCTCAGAAAAAGAAATATTCATTTCTAACCGATTGCTTTACCTACCGATCTTATTTTTTCCAGCTGCTTTGACCTTCAATATTTTGTAAGGTTTTCGAGCTCCTTCTTTCCCTCCATTCAAAGCAGCAGCTTTGTGTAGCTGATCTACCACTACATAGAAATAACCGTCGGGTCCATAGGACATTCCATCTGGCCAAATCATTTGATTATTGTCTTGTGTAAGGATTTTATAATTATCCTTCGTTGTAATACCTATTGCGTTTTCACTTAATGAAGTGATGTAGACATTACCTTCACCATCTACACTGATTCCATCACTTTCTGGCTTAGGGCCATAGACTTCAATACCTTGGGCTAGTTCTGTATCTGATTTGGAAAAGTCTGATAATAAGATAGCTTTTATGCGGTGAACGGTTCCTGCATTTACGGTGGAGTAATACACCCACTCGTTAGTAGGATCTATAGTTATCGGGTTCAGTCCAAGATTAAGTGGCACCTTTCCCTCAGCAGTTTGAACGGTGACCTGTTCACCATTTGCTTTAAATCCTTCATTACCGGCAAGAAAGGTTTGATGTCCATTTAGGAGCCTTTTGGCAAATCCCGTGGTCAGATCCACTGAAATTATAGCAGGCTCCTGTTCGCCGGTAAAATCTCCTCGACCCATATCCGCGATATATATAAACTGTCTTTCCGTATCCAAGGCAAAGTCCTGCAGAAAAGAGTTGGGCTTTTGAACGTAAGAAGGAAGCGTATAGAGTCGATGAAGCTTATCTTCAGCGATATTCCAGGCAATAATACGAGCATCACTGGTTTCATTTCCCCAATCAAGGATATACAAAATATCATTTTGAGTCACCTGAATTCCTATTGCATTAGCAATACCAATTCCATCATCTCCCGGGTTTGATGCCCACTCTTCGTTAGGGTAGATGGATTGATTTCCATTCTTGTCTATCTTCATCAAGCTGATATTCGCACCGTCTATTGGATGCATGGTAACAAAGACATTTCCGTTTCTATCTACTGCCGGATTTGCCGGCCTATTTTCGTTGAATTCAGCAAAGACCTCAATATTTTGTGAGCTACAACTAGTAGCGAATACTAGAAACAGCAAAAAGCTTAGGGTTATGATTCTCATTTGTATGCTTTTAGTTAATTGATTGTAAATGATTATGCACAAAACTAAAAGCGAGTAAACCCAAATAAGAGGTGATAACCTGGGTTAAAATAATACTTTTTTCGGTATTTCAGGATTAACGACCAAAAAAGAAGGACGCATACAAAGCAGAAGTCAACTATTTCTATACGCAATAGGTGTCTTCCCTTGATGTTGCTTGAAAAATTTGATGAAGTTTGTAGTTTCAGAATAGTTCATTTTATGAGCAACCTCAGCTATTGGCATAGATGTGTTTTTCAGTAGTGCCTTCGCTCGAAGTAATTTATAATCAATGACGATCTTCTTGGCGGTTTGTCCGGTAGCCTTTTTCACACATTCTGATAAATAGGCGGGAGTAACGTTCAATCTATCTGCATATTCTGCAACCGTTTGATGAGAGTCTATTTGCCTGAGAATAAGTTCTTCAAACTTATATGTAAGTTCTTCAGGTCTATTCAGCTTTATCGTTTCATTATCAGTTTTGGTAATCCTTTTTAGATAGTACAAAAGAATAAGCAGTTGTGATTGCACAATTTCTAAGCTGCAGGGTTGATGGTCGGTATATTCCTTGTAAATGCTTTCCAACAACTGGTGTATATAGTTGAAGTCCCGATCATTCAATTTGTAATAAGGCACTACGTTCAATTTGAAAAACGAAAACTTTTGAATGATGTCAAACCGATGCATGATTGGATGAAAGAAGTTTTCTGTAAAGAATACCCCAAAACCTTCACGGCCAATGCACTTATCATCCTGAATGCTAAAAATTTGCATAGGTGAATTGAAGTTGATGCTCCGATCCAGCTTATCAAAATACGTATAACCTATCCTTCTTGCCGTCACATTTTTGATATGAAAGTTGATAGAAAAGAATCTCTTACGATGAGGTTCGAATACAATCTCTTTCACAATGGATAATTCACTGTATTTATAGATATTAAAAGCAGGAGTTCTTGAAGGAGTTGTTAAGTTTAAATCATTAAAGAGGTCTTGTATTCTATCGTAAGTCTTCATATATCGGAATTGGGCCTGTAATTATTCGTTAGTATGTCGTCAAAATAAAACGTAGGCAGAAAAATTAGAAGCCCTTCAACTAACTTTAGAGGTGCCCTTTAGAAATAAAGAGTGATTTAGAGAAATCAGTGCTGCTGAGCTAGCGAGATCTTTTTCACAAAAAGTAAAGTTTCTTAGGGATACTAATTAGCTGCAGCATTTAAATTAGCAGAACCCTTTGAAAAACCCGCTTTTTGGCCCAACTCTTCGTTACTCAAAATTTCAAAAGCCTCATTTACAATCGGTAAACTACGTTTTTGAAATTCCGAAAGCCTCGATTTGAACCAAAAATCCAGTTTTGCAAAGGGTTCTAGCAGATATTGACAATGGACATACTGAAGAAGTGAACTATCAATTCACTGACTGCATTGATCCAATCTGTCTCTTGGTCATCCCTTATCACCTTGATAGCCGTTTCATCGTCCTCGGCCAGCAGCTTTTCCTGGTCGAAGATCTCGATGTCCACCTTTTTGCCCCGCACGTTGGCTGTCTCTACCACCAAATACACTTCGCTGCCCAGCATGCCGCTGTCTATTCGCTCATATGCAGTTGTTGTTTTCTTGTTGCCTTGTTCACTGGCAGTGGACGTTGCCGCGCCTTCCGGGATAGTGGCACCTTCAGGCAATTTCAGATCCTGGCCTATTCGGATCGTGTAAGGGGACTGGATGTTGTTGTGGGTTGCCAGTGTTTTCCAACCTATCCCATACTTTGGGGCTATCTTACTCAAGGTCTCGCCGCTTTCACTTGATGGATGGGCTAACCAGTCGCTCGGCTGTGCCGAGTGACGAATATAACAAATGATCTGAATGAGAATGTCCATTGAAAAAAAAGAAAAATAATGGTCACTCGCTACAAGCGAGCGACTGGTTAGAGGGTTTACTTCTGTAAAGCTCAAAGGCAAATCATATGATCTTCTTTACCTGAGAGACGCTACATACTTAATGGTCTAAGCGGACGCTTGAACTGGGGTTTACATCTTGGGACTTATATAGAGGGAGAAGCACACGCGACACGCGTGCGCTAGCAGAGGGGGTTAAGCTTTATCCAGCTGTTGCATAAAAGCTCAAAATCAATAAATTGTTATTCTTTGTGATATCGTACATATCACTTGATTCAGCATAGTGAATCTCATAACCATCATTGTACTCAATTCTATAGTATAGAAATAATCCAATAAATGGATCACATTGAACATTTTCATATCTTAACTCAAAAGAATCTAAATCTTCTCTTTCCAATAATTTTCCAAATTCTTTTAAATCCTCATCTCTTACTTTAAATGAAAAATTATCAATATAAGAGAACGACTGTGATAATCCCTGATTAGAAATAGCTGTAAGAAAAATATTAAGTTGCTCTACATCTTTAGCATTAAAACAATTTGCATTAATATTTTCTCTTTTTGATGAATTGTTACTCTTCTTAACCTCTGCTTTACTGTTGGTTTCAAATCTCTCTTCTTCATTATCATTCTCTTTTTTAGTTGTATTCGTACAAGCAAGCATCAGGAAAGTAAGAGATACCAACTTTATAATTTTAAGTTTCATTTTGAATTTGGTTTTATCTTGATGATTCATAACTTCCATCTTCATTCTTATTTAATTCAGGCAATTCGTATGATTGTACCTTATATTTCTTAGGTTTCATAATGGCAAATTCGCTGCCTACACTTACTGTACCATATTTTATTTGTTGCTTGCCTGGTATATTTGAACCCTGATTTCCACCGAGATAAACATATCTATTAAGATTAGAATTTTTACCAACAATAAAAGCAACGTGTGCATAATCAAGTACAATTATTGCCCCCACAAAAGGTTCTGTCTCTTCCCCGTCTTTCCATCCATCTATGCCTTTTGAAGGGTTTGTTTTTTTACTTTCATAAGGTCCCCAGTCGAAAGCCGCTCCATTCCCTTTGGTATTAATTCCCTTGTATTCCTCGACCTGATTAAAACACCAGTTAACAAATGATGCACACCAAGGATCTTTATGAATCCATTGTTTTGTAGTTCCATAATGTGCAGGGGCATAAGTTGTACTCATATGATAATGATCTGTAATTCGCTCTTTGAGGGGGGACTGATTTTCATTAATCCCTTTATAGGCAATGTCGTTTAGTTAAGCATTTATTTTCATAGTGGTTTATAATTTTGATAATAAGATCTCTTGGGTTTGTGTATCCTGGGATTCGATCGGTCGGGGCGTATAATTTCTCTGGTGTGATAGACCATTCTATCGAATGCTTCGATGGAGTCTCTGATTCTTTTTCTTCCTAAAAGA
>JBCCLN010000260.1:0-5674 GCA_039026865.1 Bacteroidota bacterium
AGTCCCGTCCAATGTTTCCCTTTTATTTTTAAGTTTCCGTCTTCTATCCATAATTCACATGCGTATTCTTTTCCCGTTTCAGGATCCAGAATTTCTCCATTTTTCCAATAATCTTTGTATGGTTTCATCTTTTCGATAATGACCAAACCAACTATAGGCTTATTTTTTTTAGCTCCCGAACACAAGTCGCATTTAGCGTTTGGGTCATCGCCCAATAATTTGGTGATTTTACCAAATAGCAGTCCTTCTTGTTCATAAATTTCAACATAAGAACGTGGTTCACCGGAGTTATCATCAACGGATTTCCACATGCCAACGGGTGTTTGGCCAGAAACTTGTAAAGTCAAAAGAAAGAAAATACATGGAATGAAATGCTTCATGATGTTAATTTTGTTTGCTAATAAAAGAACCTGCTAGGATTCTATTGACACAACAAAATTAAAGAGAGGATTTTGCCGAGATCTTGAACTTATTCAAGAAATCCACCTCGTTGATAATTAGATTATTTGTCCAAGAAATCTACAATAGCCTTGAATAATTGTGGTTTGCCATTTCTATGGTCCACCCAAACGACTACAAAGTTGCCATTGGGTAATGTGGTCAGACCAAAGTAGTCTCCACCTGTAGGCCATCTTTTATCTACCATACCATTAGCATTAGGGTCAGCTTTTGATTGTTGAGAAGCAACATTCATCGGTTCTGCAAATTGTAGATGATCTTCGTTTCCAAAAGTGCATTTCAATTGGTATGTGTTCGTATGCTTATTAAGCTCATGCCAGAACACACCGATAATTCCTTTCGGATTAACCATAATTTCTGGCGTCTTAACTATTGTTGATTGATCTTCGTAGGAAATCAAATCGCCCATACTTTTCCAAGTGTAACCATTGTCAGAGGAGTATTGAAGTTCAGCACGAGAACTGCCATCTTGAAGTCGTAAGTAGTAAAGAATTCCATTTTTACCCATTGCGACTTTAGGAAGTGTTCCTTTTTCAGAGAGTAAAATGGGCGCTTTGAACGTTTTTCCTTTGTCATTGGACTTGATAATCCAAGACCGTTTACTATCCAGCATTTGGTTGTTGGCCATATAGTCAACATATGGAACCAGCAGTAAACCGTTTATGAGAATAGGCGTTCCATTCATTTTGTCGATATTACTTATTTCATGCCAGGTTGATTCTATTAAAGATCCACCTGCGGAAAGCCTATTTATTGCAATTCCCCATATGTTTTTATCCTCTGAATTGCGATTTGCCTTAGCGGAAACAATAATGAATTCACTTGAAGAAGTATCAACTACCATACTTTGCCTATCATGGCTGAAGCCAAAATTATGATAGTCCTCTAACCAAGTATTACCTGCGTCTTTTGAAATATGAGCCGTCAAATAAACCCCGTTAAGATCATCAATCTTGCTCAGAGAAGACAAAACCACGGTACCACGGTTATTTATTCCCAACCAAGGATCGGCTCCAAGACCTATACCTTTGTCAAATTGTTTTATTTCCCAAGATTTCCCTCCATCTGTACTTTGATATAATACAATATAGCTATCTGGCTCTGATCCTTGCGCCCATGATTTAGTTGCTATTGCACCGATCAATAGGTGATTTAGGTCTTGGGGGTTGACTACTAAGTGAGGTTCATTTAATGGATAATCAAAATTGCAGGAGATGCATTTTTCCCCAGATATTTTTTGAGCATCAACCTGAAACCCTAAAATCAATAGGATTATGTTAACCATATGTTTTTTCATGAATAAGAATATTGTGTAGATTAAATACCGGAGAAAAACCGATTCGGTATTTATTTTTTAAGTCAGATGAAATACTTAAAAAGGTACATTCGGTCTCTCTGTGTACCTCCCCATCCCCTTTCTAAGGGGATAACAGGGGTCTACCTCACAAAACGCTGCGGTAAAAATCAGGCGATTATAAAAACCCTTTAGGGTACACATGAAGATAATGGACGCTTTCATTACCGCAATTCTTGTGCTTAGGTACTTAATACAAACGGGATTGAAAAGTACATCTATTTGTCCAAAGGAATATATCGTTCCTTTATTATGTTAACATGATGTATTTGATGGGCAGTAATGGTGAGCCCAATTGCAAAAAGGGGCATTTCGTATTCAAAGAATTTACAGCTTGTTTCGAGTATTTTCTTATTGAAGGATTCAAACATCACTAGGGTTGATTGGCGCACCATTCGCAATTCGTTTACCAACTGCTCAATTGATAACTCGTTTGCATTTGAATTTTCGCCCATTATTTCTTGATCATGGGCATCCGGGATGGTTCCTTCTCCGCGAGCAAAAATTATCGCCCTAAAACACCATATTCTTTCCCAATCGATGAGATGCTGCAGTATTTTATGAATGGTCCATTTATCTTTTGCATACGTTTTCAACCCAATTCTATTCAGTTGGTCGATATCAAGGTCATCGATTGCTTTCAAGCTAAGGTGAAGTGCCTCGATGAGTTCAGTGCCTTCATTCAGCTTATACACATATTCTAAAAATGCTGGATTCTCTTTTGTCTCTGATTGATCCATTAGGTATGTTCTTCTTTTTATTGGCTGTGTGGTGGATAAGCGCGAAAGTTAACTTATTCACTATGTTTATCTTCCCATTCTTTTACGATTGCGGGTAATTCCTCGCCATCTGCTACAAATATAAGAGAAGCAGAATTCATACAATACCGTAGTCCTGTCGGTGCTGGACCATCATTAAATACATGACCAAGATGCGAACCACTCCCGCTATCAACCACTTCTGTACGAACCATGCCGTGACTTCTGTCGACGATCTCTTGGACAGCATTTTCCTCTATGGGCTTGTAAAAGCTAGGCCATCCGGTACCTGACTTATACTTATGCTCAGAACTGAATAAGGGCTGACCAGTAGCCGCTGAGTAATAGGTACCCTTCTTCTTATTATCCCAATATGCTCCAGTAAATGCATATTCTGTACCCTGCTGGCGCAATATGTAAAATTGCTCTTCAGAAAGGATCTCCTTCCACTCTTCATCTGTCTTCTGAATGGGGTATGAATGACTTTCCCCTGTTGAGTGGGTGGTCGTCTGACAAGCGCCTGTGAGATAGGAAAGGCTAAGGATCAAAATAAGCGATAACTTCATTGTCTTTTCTTTTTCTTTCGATAAACGGAAGGTTAACCCATTTGTTCAGCAAAATCATGGATTAACTATGGAATTGTATGATAGGACCTTTCCAAATGTCGCTTGCACGATATTACTACCAGCCTTTGTTTCAGATTTCTACGGTTGCTTAATTATCTACTCCCAATGGCTTATGGATGATTTCAGGGCTAGTTAGTATCCACTCAATTGCATTTTGAGACATCTTTCTATAATCATGCCCTACGTTTTTGATTGTGTCAATCTTCCAATTAAATACCCAGTCATTCTGCTTGCTTAGTCTCTCATTTTCCCTAAAAAAATGAGTTCCACGTTCGAGCCGGTGTGCCCCTTGTTCCATTGCCAACTCAGTTGTTCTAAACGTCCCTAAACTTGGGTCATTGTCTCGTTCTCCCAATAGGACAATTAACCTCTTTCCGTAGGCTATTTGTAAGTCGGTATCCAATTTGACATCTGTGTTCTTAAATCCATATGGGAATGCAAGATTTTCGTTTGGAAGGCTATAAAATCCAGAATTCGCCGCAATGGCTGTTTTAATTCGGGATTCGGGCATAATCATAACCATTCTATGAACAAATTGTCCACCCGCAGAATGTCCAAAAATGTCGTAATGGCTATTGGTAATATCATTGACTGATTTGATATGGTCGAATATGTTTTCAACTACCGTGTAAGCCCATTCGCTTTTTGGGTTGTCAGTTCCAAAAAAGGTAAACAAATTACCCTCTTGATAATCGTTAGTCGTATATTTGGAAAATTTGTTTTCGAATTCAGGTGCGAGTATTAGCAGGGTATTACTTTCGGCTAAATCAACCCAAGCATTGAGGTAGTCATCTGCGTTGCGTCCTCCTCCGTGCATGACAAACACTATTTTGTCTCGGTCTTTCCATTTTTTAGGCTTGTAAGTCCACACTTTAATGGACTTTCTTTCACTATTCTTATAAGCATAGACGACAAAAGAATCTTTTCCCGTACGGAATTTAGTTGCTTTTGTGGTTTCAGGTCCTTTTGGGAGTACGTAGAGATAAATATAACCTGCAACGGTTAGTAGAAGGAAGAAAGAAAAAGCAATAATAAATACTTTTTTTAAGATATTAAAAGCCTTGTTCATTTCTCTTGTTTTTCTACCTTTTGCATTCCATGAACTATTCCTTATCGAAACAAATGGAATCCCCCCAGCCCTTGTTATTTATTATATCAAATAATGAAACTGCCTCATCATTTAAATATACTTCTATGGTATCCAACTATACTTGTTGCTTAGGTATTTTTCTGTCTTCATCCCAGTTATTGATTATTAATGCAATCAAAATTCCAAGTATTACCGGAATGATTTCTCTGAATACCTGCTGTATTTGCTTCATCCGTGGTATTTTGATATTTCTCTTTGAAAACGATTCAAATTCTCCTAATTGAATTTTTCTCTCTGAAGTTTTTACGCGCTGTGCATCTCTGGTATATTTATCTGTCGCTATTTGAAATTTGTCGGTACATGACCAATTTACCTTCATCATTCCTCTTTCGTAAATTCAACATATTTCCTTCAAATGTACCAGAGTTATCCACTCTGTTCCATCCCCCCTTAAAATGGCCTGCTACCAACACATGGTTGTCATCAATGAGTCGAATATCGTAATAGTTTTGTTTTACAAAAATATTGGACCCAGGATAATATATTTTATGTAGATAAGGTTGTATACTATCCATTCCGATAAGCATCTTTGAGAAATTAGGCATATAGACAGCGTCTCTATGAAATCCCTCCACTCTCCCCTTACTATTCCCCACCTCTATATCGTTTATCATCTTTTTATTTAAAGCCAGAATTTCATCTACAATTTCTGCGGATGCGCTGTAGGTATGATCAAGGCTAATACTGTCCCCAGCGATAAATCCATAGGGCAAACTGTCTTTTGGCATCCAATAGTCGGAACAGAATGATTCGGCTTCTATCTTGAAGCTATCTACTTCTTTTTTCCAGAATGTCAGATAATTTCCGGAGTAAGTAAAATCCCTGTCATCTTTACTGTATCTAATTGAAAATATACCCGTTTCAACAATTCGGTCGCCAATAGAATCTAAGTCGACGATTTGTCTATTAATTTCCAAAAAGGTAATCGAATCAGTCCATTCTTGGTAAAAGCTTCTTAAACCATCTTTAGATAATACCGCAGATTTGTATTGTGGAAAATAAATGATTTCCTCACTATACAGGCGCATTATTGAGTCTAGGTTTCCTTCTGCCAGTTGCTCAGTTAATTTTTTACTTAATTCAGTTACGATGGCTTTTGAAGATACTACACTTTTGGGATTCTCCTGATTGGATTTACACCTTATAACTACGAGTAGAACCATTATACTCCCCAGAAACAGTGCTACTTTAAATCCAAATTTGTATTTCATTTACCTCGTTATTTATTGCTACCAACAGTTTGTTTTTGCTTCTCTATGCTATCTAGCCAGCGATGGTATCTTTTAGCATTCCGATTATGTTCTGCTAAAGACTCTGCAAAAACATG
>JBCCLN010000261.1:0-5659 GCA_039026865.1 Bacteroidota bacterium
ACTCTTTGCATTTTTTACATCTAACTCCAGCGAGTTGATCAAATCCTCTAACGCTTTTTCTTTGGCTTCTACATTTCGTATCGAGTTGTCGTACTGAAGTTTCATCTGCTCGAAATCCAACTGGGACACCGCTTTTGATGCTAGAAGGTTCCTGTATCGTCTGTAGTTCTTTTCATCAAGTTCAAGTTGTAATCTCGCCTGATCTACCTGTAACTTAAGCTGGATCTGTTCTGGTGAATTTTTATCGGCCTTGCGTAACGCATCTTGATAAGTGACCTCTGCATTGAATAAATTCTGGGACTGAACCTCATTGGCTAGTTGGAAAAGTGGCATTCCTGCATCTACTTGAACCCCTTCTTCTACATAGCTTTTAACCAGATAGCTTTCTGTCTTAGCCGTTACTTGATATTCTTCATCGGTAATTACATGACCGCTAGCAAAAACTGCATTTATAATATCTGCTTGTTTTGGTTGCGTGATTTCTACCCCATTGCATGCGGTCAAAGCAGACATAATCATGAAATAGCCTGCTCGTTTTAAGAGAAATTTTTTCATTGTTGTATTCTTGGGATTATTTGACTGTAGTGAGTATATATTTTTGAAATTGTGTTTAAATAGGCGTTTTCAGCCTTAAGATATTCCTCGAAGGCTGTGAGGTAATGATCAAGGCTGATCAATCCTTCTTCATATTTATGGAGCGTCAGTTGCTGATTTTCTTCATACAAATGATACGTTTCCAGCGCTGTCTCTGCATCTTCTAAACTGTAGTTAAAGTCTGAAATAAGGAGTTTATCTTCAAGGATTGCATGCTGTTCGGCTTGTTGAGTCTCGTTAAAAGAGATCTGCTGCATCAACTTGCTTTTTTTAATGTCTCTTCTACTATTAAATCCGGAGAATATAGGTATTGAAAGATTTAAGGATAAATAGCTATAATTTGACCAGCTATTATTATCAAATGATAACCCAAAATCATTCCTAAATTGTTGTCTGCCAAGATAGGAATTTAATGAAAGCGAAGGAAGCAAAGAGGATTGACTCAATTTTACTTGCAAATCCGATTGTTCTAAATTCAACTCTGCTTGCCTAATTTCTACATTTGGTTCGAGTTCGTCCACTGTATATATCTGAGGCAGATAATATTCAAATGTTCCTTCAATGGCTAAGGTATCATCCGGATTCATACATAAAAGCTTTTTTAGTTCAATTACACATTGATTTTCTAATTGTCTACTAGCGTTCAGGTTCTGCTTTACTGAATTTTGATTGATTTTCGAACTATTCACCGTAAGGACATCCACAATACCTTCCTGGTATTTTTCCAAGGTTAGTTCATACACCCGAGAGGCATTTGTCAAATCTTGCTCCCCTAGTTCAATCGCTTTTTTTGAGACTGTTGCGGTGTAATAGTAAAGGCTGACTTGTTCCTTTAACACTTCCTCAAAAGCATCTTGTTCTACTTTAGAAATGCGAGTGCCAATCTTGCTTAATTTAGCTTGAAGAGACGCTTCTTGATTAAATAACTGCTTGGAAATAGAAACGCCAGCATTGTAATTGTACTCTTGTCCAAAACGCACGTCTACTGTTTGTCCCTGTTCTCCACCAAATATTTCTGCAGGTAAAGGAGTGGTAGCCAGATCCATATTCTTTTGACCGCTAAAGGTTCCACTGATACTGGGCAAGCGATAGCTTTTGGCTTGTTTATATTCAAGCGCCGCCTTCTCCATATTAAGAACATAATTATTATAATCAATATTCTTAGATAAGGCTAAGCTGATCGCCTCATCAACACTTTTTAGTGTAATATCTTGTGCTAACAAGTGACCTTGTATTATGACAAGGAGGAATGGCAATAGTGTATTTTTTATTTTCATCGAATAGTTATTTTCATTTTTCTAAGATTTCAAGATGAACTGGAAGTAGGTGAGGTAGCGATTCCCTCAGGAGCATGAAGTAGTAAGAAAGTGGATATTATGTTCTTCATTCAACAGCTTCTGTTGGAATCCAAGTTTGCTTCTTACTAAATCTACGATGGGATACTTTGAGATTTAATTCATCGTATCCATTAAAGGATAGTTCGGCAAAAGGTTTTCCTTTCTTTGGTGAATAAATTGTACTGTAACATTTACCATTTTTACATGGTCAAACCCAAAATAGGTTGATCTCTTAGTGATGTTCAGGATTCATTTTATCGGTGTAAGGCTCACCTTTTCTACTAGTTAGTGTTTGAAGCCAAACTATTTTACCTAGATACGTTCCTACTTACGTGCTCGATATCTCCACCTTTAAGTCTTGCCTTCACTTACTAACCAAGTGCTCTTTATCCGATCCCGGCAAAATACACCTACACTCACTGTAAGTGACAAGATTACTGTTACTGCTATTTTTTTCATTTATTTGTTTTTTATCAAAAAAAGAGACTTGTGCCTGCAGGCTTCTAACTACCCCCCAGGTACGAATGTGTATTACAGTCCTAGAAACGGGACGTATGAACGCATTTAAATAAAGAAGCGGCTGAGCATGCTAAATCCTAGACTGAAACAGATTATTTTGAACTGAAAAATGATTATTCTGCATAATCTATAAAAGCGGATTTATGATAAAGCCACTGGCTAGTGTCTGTAAGAAAAGACGAAAAACACGCTACTGAATCCTACAACGTAGTTTTTTAGCAAAAGAATGAATTGAATCTATTTTATACTTTGGAATTCATTTTTCAATTTTTTAGAAATTCATCTGAATTTTGGATGAATCGAAAGTGAACCAGTGAATTTATTGCTTTATTGTTAGAATCTCTCAAAGAGATTCAATGACTATTTGCACATCGAAATCTCAAAAAACATGCTCTTTAAGGCTAGAAACATCGTTTTCTTTCAAAAGATACTGTTTTCCTAAAGATACTACCTATTAAAGACTATTTTTTAAAAAAACGCGCTCAAAAAAGCATCTAAACAGAGGAAAAGTATTTACGGTGTCTTAATAAATTTCAAAAAGATACCTTTAGAAGGTTCAGATAAATAGGAGGCTTGCAGAAAATAAACACCTGATTTAAGAAACTCAATATTGAATTTGTAAACTCCATGGTTAGATGGGTTAGGTTGCACACTAGTGATCTCTTTACCAGAAGCCGCAATTATTTTTAAAGCATGAAAATCAGAAGTGGCTCCTAATTCAACATTAAGTTCTTTTCTAGCTGGATTTGGATACAGTAAAACATCCTTTTCATTATTTTCAACGCTAAGTACCACTTCAACTAGTTCGGTTCTTCTAGGCGAGTTTTCAAGTACTGTAATCATTCTTTCCTTCTGCCCCTCTGTAAAAATATTCATACACCGATCATCGGTGTAGTCCATATAGTTTTCAAACATCGATTCAAAGCCGCACGAAAAAAGGACATTAGGGCATCCATTAGTAGCTTCACCTACTAATGGCGTATCTTCTACGAAATCGTCACCCAAACAGCCGTTTTCATCTCCCCAAATATGTCTTAAACCAAGCCAGTGCCCTACTTCGTGAGTGGTGGTTCTTCCAAGATCAAATGGTGAAAAAAGATCTGGGAAGTTTCCTTTTTCACTACTCCCAAAATACTTGTAGCCTATCACAACCCCATCTGTCTCGGCACTGCCTTCATCTTCATCCAATCCCTCTAACCCTGACATATCAGGAAATTGTGCATATCCCAATAAATTCCTACCGAAAAAACCACCAAAATTGACGGTCCAGATATTGAAGTACTGTTCTGGGTCCCAGATGGTATTTGGTTTTAATTGAGATTCAATTGGATTTTGAAAAATTCCTTGTGGCCATTCATTTCTTCCTCCGTCTACACGGTCAACTCCAGGCTCATCCAGCAAAGACCCACTCGGATCAAGCTCGGCTAAATAGAATTCAATTTCTGTATCTGCACCATTAGGATTATCATTAAATCCATTTGTTCCAGGCATTCTCATAAAGTCCTCATTAAGTACTTCTATTTGAGATACTATCTGCTCATAACTCAGATTAGGTCCAACTCCCACCGGTTCTCCATTGTATACCACATGTACCACCACGGGAATGCGATAGCGAATGGCCTGAGATCTGGATGATGTCCGAACCTTCTTCTTATTCATCCAGTTTTCAAAATCCTTAACCGTGCCTAAACCCGGGTTTTCCAGTCGTCTCATGCTGTCCATATACGCAGAAAGACAAGCTCTTATTTGTCCAATTCCTACTTGAACGAGCAATATTGAAATAATGAAGATGCTTTTTTTCATATCTAAGCGTATTTTCAATCGTACACACTGAATTTTCGATAAACTTATTCATCTTTGATTGGTATATCCGGGATTCAAAGTTTATGCTCATTTTATAATTCTTGGTTTATTTTACATAAGTCCACAGCTATTGTAACCCTTCGAGGTTAAAAAAACGAAGATGGCCTAATTGAGCGTAGTCGCCTTCATATGTTTTTGTACTAAAATCAACAATGGAGTAAAGATCTGTCCGAATGGCAATAGGAAAGAAGAAAGCTGTTTCATAGATGATATTTTTTTACGAATATCTTCACCTACTGATTTATCCCGAAAAATTCGGGTGTTATTCATCGAGATGAGGTAAAACGTTGAATATGAGGTAATTGATTTCGAATAGGATGCCAAAATCCTTCCCAAAATTTGAGGAATCAAAAATCATTCTGTATGAATATGAAACTACGATAAATCAATTACGTGAATCAACCCGCCACTAGTTGTGGTGAATAATGCGGGTTATATAAAGCACTAACAACGCAGAAGCTGACTTATCTGAGTTTAAGCCAGCCTATCTGTACTTGAACCACTTTCAATAGTCAGCCCAACGCTTAAAATGTGTAGCCTTTTCCTTGCTTACAATGATGGAAGTATGTGCTTCAGGCTTAACGGCTAAAATTAGCCTACCATTGAAATACGACTCTATTTCCTTTATTGAAGATCTGGAAACCAGGAACTGCCTATTTGCGCGGTAAAAAAGACTTGGGTCTAATTGTTTTTCTAGGTCATCAAGAAAGAATTCAATCACATATTCTAAGCCATCTTTTTTCTTTAAAAACACACCTCTTTCTTTTACATACATGTAAGCCACCTCATGAATGTCTATCATCATCATTTTTTGACGAAACGAAACCAGAAAGCTTGAGCGATACGTCTTCGGTCGAAACTCCAAGGCAAGTTGTTTGATCTGATCAATATAATTTTCTTCATCGGCGTGATCCTTTTGCTCTAAAAATCGATCAACGGCTGGCTTAAGTTCTTCGGGGTTTATCGGCTTCAGTAGATAATCAATGCTGTTGACTTTAAAGGCCTGGAGCGCGTATTCGTCATAAGCGGTAGTGAAGATAACCGGACATTGTACCTCTACCTGATTGAAGATTTCAAAGCTAAGTCCGTCAACCAAATGAATATCCATGAAAATAAGGTCTGTTTCATTATCCTTCTTCAACCACGCTACTACTTCACTGATACTGTTAATAATTTCTATAATTTCAAAGTTTGCGTTAGGTAAAAGAAGTAATTCTTTTTTGAGACGATTGACTGCTGAATCTTCATCTTCAATGATCAATGTTTTAATCACTCGTGGCATTATTATAAGGTCTTTAGAGATATTCGAACAATAAAATAGGTATTCTCAATTCCGTATTGAAAGG
>JBCCLN010000262.1:0-5654 GCA_039026865.1 Bacteroidota bacterium
CTTTATTCCTGCTAATGTACACCACAAATGGTGGAATGAGTCTGAAGAACCCTGTGAATTAATACTTATAATGTTTGGCGAAGGTGCCTAATTATTAACTAATGAGCAGTTACTGCTTTTCATCCAAAGCAACCCCTAATTATTAGCACAATGCCAAAAATTGTCAAAATAACACTTTGGATCATCGCGTCATTAACCACAATTTTTGTGATTATTGGGTTTCTTTTCTACAGACGTTTTGAGACACAATCGAAGCGGGATTCTTTTTTTGTGCAGCTTGACAAATTAAAAAGAAAACTGCCAGTTTCGAAGGTAGCTTTTGAAATGGAAATTGCCAGGGCTTTGGCTTATGCTGATAATGGACATACGAATATTGGTGAAGGAGCAAGAGCCAAGAGGTTGAACAATATACCACTCAGGTTTTACTATCTTAAGGAAGATAGGTGGCAAAAAATAAATATTTTTAGCAAATACGTGTAGCTATGAATACCAAATTAATCCTGACTTTAGAAAAGGAAATCATTGAAATAGCTAAGGCATACGCCAAGTCTCACACAAGAAGCTTATCAAAGCTAATAGAAGACTACTTAAGGTCCATAATTGAACATGACGATCAATATGATTAAGAAACTTCAAAATAATGACATAGAAACATCCAGTCAGATATATGCTGTTTTCCAATTATCATATGCTGTCGAAGCAGAAATACTGGGTGCAAATGATTTCCCACCCCTAAAAAGGCCTCTTGAAAGTTATCTTAAAAGCAGTAATGATTTTTATGGATATCTTGAAAATAATGAATTAGCAGGAGTTATAGAACTTGAACAAACGGATAAATACATAGACATCAATAGCTTAGTAGTGAAGCCAAAGTTTTTTAGACGCGGGATAGGAAGAAAATTAATAGAATTCACTTTCAATAGATTTGACGCTAACCTTTTTATTGTTGAAACAGGTGTAAAAAACCAACCCGCTACTGAGTTATACAAAAAGCTTGGATTCAAAGAAATAAAACAATGGAATACGGACTTTGGAGTTAGAAAAATTCTATTTGAAAAAAGAATAAATACCTAAGCTCAGAACCTGTCTTGGTATATAACGAAACACATAAAGGGTATGCGTAATTTAATTCAACGGAGGAGGTTTGTCCTCTTCTCTTACACCCTGAACAATAAAATGTAACATTATGAAAATACCTATTATTTCTTGTTTTATGCTCTTATGGACATTGATGGTGTGTGCACAAAATGGCCCTCAAGATTTGACGGGGACGAAAGCACAAAAATTCGAATTAATAGATATCGATGGAAATATAATTTCTTCCGACAATACCAAAGGGAAAGTGGTCGTGTTGAATTTCTGGTTTATCGGTTGTAAGCCTTGTCTTAAAGAAATACCTGAGCTAAACGCTGTTTACCAAGAATATGCTCAAAATCAAGAGGTTGTTTTTGCATCAATTGCGCTTGACAACCTAGAGAATGTGAGAAAAAAAATGAGTAAGTATAATATCCAATACCCTATAGTTACGGATGGAGATCCATTTTCTAAGCTGTTTAAAGTAAATGGTTTTCCAACTAATATAGTGATTGATAAAGAAAGAAATTATTTCTTCAGATTTACCGGCGGGCTCCCAGGGATTGGAGACTATATTTCGAATTCTATTCAGAAAGCATTAGAACAGTAGAAATGAATTATTCGGGAAAGGATACTCATAGATGATCCGCTACAGCTACTTATTTCCTTCAAAGAAAGAAATTCTCCTGTTTCCCTATCCAGAACGAATGTTATTTAGGAAATCAAACCCAATAGGGTTTGATTTTCATCCTTATACCTAATGGGACAAATATGGCATTGACTAAAAGCAAAAATAAATTATATTTGTTATACTTTATATAACAAATGGGAATGAAAAAGCAACACATTGGTGAACTTGAGGAATTAGTACTACTAATAATTATCCTGTTGGGAGAAGAAGCTTATGGGCTTGCGATTCGCAAGGCCCTACAAGAACATGCCCATCGAACTATAACGATTGGTGCGGTACACGGTACGGTAAATCGCTTAGAAAAAAAAGGGTTGCTTACTTCTCATATGGGAGGGGCTACCGATTCGAGAGGAGGGCGCCGCAAACGCCTTTTTACCCTGACTACTACTGGTAAAAAAAGCTTAAAAAACAGTCGAGATTTGAAGGTTAATCTGTGGATGCAAATTCCAGAACTAAGTTTGAACCTTGGATCATGAAAGTACAGAAACCTACTCCACCTAAATTAGCCGATTGGCTTCTAGCATGGGTTTGTTCTGAGGAATTACTGGAGGAAATCCTCGGTGATTTACATGAATACTTTTACGATCTAACCGAAATATCCTACTGGAAAAGGTCCTTATTGTACTGGTTCCACGTGATAAACTTTTTGCGGCCTTTCGCTATCAAGAGAAGAAAATTCCAAATCCCATTAATCAACCATCAAATGTTTTCGAATCATCTAGTACTCGCTACGAGATTACTCAAAAAAAGTAAACTCTTTGCTTTCATTAACATACTTGCGCTATCCATTAGCATGTCGGTGGGGATATTAATGATCCTTTTTCTATCCGATATCTATTCCTTCGATGATTTTCAGGTTCATAAGGATCAAATTTACCGAATAAATACACACAGAGTACAGGGAACTCAAGGTAGAGAGGTCAACTTAATTACTTCCTCCTATTATATAGGCAGCCAACTTAGGACCCAAGTACCTGGTATAGAGCGTGTCTTAATTATGGATGCGGACAAATTGGTTGCCGACCTTAAAAGCACAGAAAGTGCTGTTGCCATTAATGGACGCTATGTTTCAAGTTCTTTTTTTGAGGTGTTTTCATATAAACTATTAAAGGGAGATAGTTTAAATGCGCTATCTGCACCAAACGGCATCGTATTGACAGAATCCATATCGAAAAAACTATTTGGGGATGCTGATCCCATGGGGCAAACGATCATAATTGAGGGTAAGTCAGACAAAAAAAGTAGAATTGTTACCGGAGTGGTCGAAGATCCACCTCTAAACGCGCATTTACAATTTGAGGTATTACTCTCCCTGCATTCACTAGATCAAGGAATTATCGAAGGTGAAACAGATGGTAGAAATGAACCCAATGCCACGGGAGACTTCTATGTATATTTGTTACTAGCGGAAAATACCATAAAGGAGAATGTTGAGTCGGCTATGGTTGAGTTGATTGCAGACCATAATGCATCTCTTGAGCATCCTATTCGACATACACTACAACCCATGAATACCTTTGTGACAAGTGATATATATTACAATGAAGTTGGACCGAGGTTTCCGCAACAAAGGGTATATATCATGATGGGCCTTACTTTGCTTATCCTATTATCTGCTTGTTTTAATTATGCCAACTTATCGCTGGCAAGAGCCCTAAGGCGATCCAAGGAAGTCGGCATCCGAAAAATAGCAGGAGCGAACCGTTTTCAAATTTTCTATCAATTTATCACGGAAGCAGTAGTCATAGCTTTCCTTGCATTTGTAGTAGCCCTTGGACTATTTTTTTTGATGAAACCCGAATTCCTGAACATCCAAAACCTGGCCACCCAAGGACAGAATATATTTTCATTAGATATTGATTCCATTCATATTATTTACTTTTTACTATTTGCTATAGCTATCGGGGTTATTGCAGGTTTCTTTCCTGCTTTGCTGCTATCTAAATTTAGTGCTGGTAACTTATTTGAGGATACTAATAATACCAAACTGTTAGCTGGAAATAGGTTAAAAAGGACATTAAACATTCTTCAATTTGCCTTATCCATTAGCCTAGTGATGGCTGCTACACTTGTATATAAGCAATATGAATTTAGCCTAAACTTTGACCTGGGATACCGTACCGAAGATATTGTAAACATTCCCATTAATGGGGATTATATTGAGCTTCTTGAAAGTGAGTATTCCCATCTTGCTGAGGTTAGGGCAACAGCAAAATCCTCAATGGTTATAGGCATTGGTGGAGATGGGCTTTCGGGTGGAATGATTCGGTCGGAAGGCCAGGAAAAGCCTAGACCCGCTTTTACGGGCTTTGTAGACAAGAATTTTTTAGAAATGCAGGAATTCAAACTTCTTGCAGGGAAAACTTTTCTGGATCCATTAGTAGATGGAGGAAACACCAATTATATAGTGGCAAATGAGGGATTACTAAAAGAACTAGCCCTAGGTACACCTCAAGAGGCAATTGGAAAAACCATTTTTTACAATGAAAAGAAGGTACGCATTTTGGGAGTAGTGAAGGATTTCATTGATATTGGCCTGACCAAAAAAATTTTTAACTCGTTTGTATTTGTATTTCCAGATGGATTGGAGCAGTATAGGTCATTGGCCGTCAAACTTCGCAGCAATAACTTGCCACGTACAATCCAAAAACTGGATAAAATTTATCAAACACTAGACCCTATACATCCTTTCGAATTTCATTTTTATGACGATCAGCTCGCTAATAATTATCGTCAACAGAAAGTGATCTACAAACTTATTTCCTACTTGGCCATCATTGCTGTAGGTATTTCCATACTGGGCATGCTGGGTATGGCGGTCCTCACTACAGAAAGCCGAATAAAGGAGATTAGTATACGCAAAGTACTGGGTGCGGGAGTGGCAAATTTAATGCTACTTCTTTCTCGGGGTTTTTTAGTATTAATTCTACTCGCAGGACTTATTGCCATTCCCACTACCCTTTATTTGGTTAATCAAATGGTATTGAATGAATTTCTCTATAAGGCCGAAATCGGACTGATAGAAATATTTTCTGGCTTTGCAATTGTTTTGGCCATTGGCGTGCTCACCATTGGTTGGCAAATAAGAATGGCTGCTATTAAGAACCCTGTGGATCTCTTAAGGACTAACTAGCTGAAAATGATTAACCCTCGGCTTCTCTGAAGTGTTTAGGCAGGGAGAAGGGGATAGCACGCTTATTGTGATCGAGCGAGATGGGGTTGCGATAAACTTAAGGGAGAATGAGGAATTTGCCGCTAAAGATCGCCCAGAACTACGCATAGAGCCGGATGATATTGATTCCCTATATGAGGAAGTAATTTCTAAAAATAAAACCTTATTACACCCCAATCTTGATTCAGTTGTTTTGCGGCCATGGGGCTGTAAAGAATTTGCTTTACTAGATGAAACCAATCTGTGTGTTGTCTTATATCAATGGCAGTGAGATCAATACATAACAAGTGGCTAAAATTGCACACCCCTTCGTAACTTCAATTTAGTCAAACATATTTATAGGGATTCCCTCCTGTACCTAGCAAACTATATCAGGACAATTTTCAATCAGCTTTTGAGCGATTGGCCATCCCCTACCCCCCTGCTCCAAGGCAAAATCCTATGAGTGCAAAGGGGTAATCAGGAAATTTTATTTCAATGGATATATTAATGAAATATAATTTTACATCCCTTGTTATAAATATACAGAAAGTCAATTGAAGAGTCTCTGGGACGATTTAGGCATATAATCCATCAAGAGGTTGCATACAAGGCATAAAGGCAATCGTGAGCAAAAATAATGATACGAATGACGAACCCCTTCAAAAAAATCACTACTAACGCTGAAACCACTAAAAAGGAATGGAAAGGCTTAAAGGCGGAATCCACCACCAAGGC
>JBCCLN010000263.1:0-5545 GCA_039026865.1 Bacteroidota bacterium
AGCGAAAGAAATACAATTAATGTTAGTTGATGAGCTTTGGAATTGCTTGAACAGCATTAAGTCCATGAAATCGAAATTAGACTACTACAATGAGATGCTTGGTGATACATCATTTCTCTTGGCAGGCTTGTTAGGTATGCTTTTGAAATTAAGGGGTGATTGGGATTTAAAGAAATGGCTTGATGATAGTCTTATAATAGGAGTCAAGTTGAATAAAAGTAAATTGTCAATTTGGGGGGTAATGATATGGGGAATGGAGAATACCACAGAACAATGGACTGATCCATTTTACTTTGAAATAGAGTTGGGTAATGAACAACCAGACTTCAATGAATATACCTTTATGATAAGCGATTTAGATAACCCTGAAATTCCATATGAGGAATTCAGAATGAATCGTAATTATTGGGGGCAAACAGAAAGAAATTGGAAATATGTGATTAATCAAAAAGTGAATGATGTAAGCAAGTAAAGGAGCCGCTAGGACAAGTACGATAAGTGCTAAGACTGCTGTAGGTAGAAGTGGAAATGTATTAAAGAATTTCACAAAGGGTGTTACACAAAACCAAGCATTTTTGATTCCTCAAATTTGGGGAACGATGTTGTCCTCTCATTCAAAATCAATTACCTCATATTCAACGTATTACCTCATCTCAATGAATAACACCCGAATTTTTCGGGTTAAGCACATCTTTGCTTAAAATATTGAACCAAATTTCAATTTGATTGAGCCATAAAGCATACGTAAGGGTGAAATGTAGAGTCATCTTGTTTAAAGAATCTTTTGAAAACCTGCCTTTTGGCCTAATTCTTCGTTACTCAAAATTTCATAAAGCTCATTTACGATCAGTAAACTACGTTTTTGAAATTTTGAAAAGCCTCGATACCAATCAAAAAGAGAAAATCGCCTAAATCATAAAGGAAATATTTAATATTTCATAATTTAGACGGATATGTATAGAATAAAAAATGTAACACTCACCGTTTCCGAAGACCATTTTCTTAAGGCAGGAAATAAGCTTAAAGAAAGTATGAAGCACATTAATAGATATTAAACTTGATAGCAATCATTTCAATATCATTGAAGGGTGGATATCTATCTTAAGTAACAGATCTTCTACTGAGACCGCCTTATTTTTGGCGGCAGTACCTGTTGAAGCAAAATAGGCTTCGTATCCTTTTAGATGAGTCACCACACTAATAATTAATACATGGTGTAGAAACTGCCAATTTATATTTAAGCACATGGAAATTTTGAACTCTATTTTGTCTTGGGTCATGAAAAAGCGCATTCATCAGATTGAACTTTTTCTGAAATACCCATTTGAGGTTCAGAATGAGTTATTAGAAGACCTGGTAAAAAAAGCTAGAAGAACAGAATACGGCAAAAAATTTGGTTTTGATACGATCGAAAATTCTGAGCACTTTCAGGCAAAAGTCCCTGTTGTCTCTTATGAAGACTTATTTCCCTACATCGAGCGATTAATGAAAGGGGATCAGAATATTTTGTGGCCTTCTGAGATTCGTTGGTTTGCAAAATCATCAGGAACTACTAATGATAAGAGTAAGTTCATTCCGGTTTCTAACGAGGCGCTTGAAGATTGTCACTACAAAGGTGGAAAAGATCTCTTGTCTATTTATTTAAATAATTATCCTGATGCACGGATGTTTTCAGGAAAAGGATTGGTTATTGGAGGAAGTCATCAGCTAAACCAATTTGATGAAAATGCGAAGTCTTACTACGGTGATGTTTCTGCAGTTCTATTGAAAAACCTGCCGTGGTGGGCTCAGATGGTAAGAACTCCTAAACTTGATATTGCTTTGATGGATGAGTGGGAGGAAAAAATAGACCGGATGGTAAAGATCACCTCAGAAGAAAACGTCACCAATATTTCAGGAGTGCCTACTTGGATGATTGTGCTACTAGAAAAGATATTGGAGTATAAAGGTGTAAGTAGCATTCTTGAGGTATGGCCCAATTTGGAGGTCTTTTTTCACGGTGCAGTTTCATTCACACCCTATAGAAGCCTATTCAAAAAGCTAATACCTTCAACCAAAATGAGATATATGGAAACTTATAATGCTTCAGAGGGATTGTTTGGAATACAAGACCTTACCGATAGGAATGAAATGTTACTGATGTTAGACTATGGAATCTACTATGAATTCATACCCTCTAATCAATTCGGCAACGATCATCCGAAAACTATTAGTCTTGAAAAAGTGGAAGTCGGTAAGAACTATGCCATGGTCATTACCACTAATGCCGGACTATGGCGATATCAGGTCGGAGACACACTTACATTTACGAGCACAAATCCATATAGAATCAAGATCTCTGGCAGAACCAAGCATTTTATCAATGCTTTTGGAGAAGAATTAATCATAGATAATGCGGAGCAAGCAATCGCTGAAGCATGTAAAAAAACAGAAGCCTGTATTGATAACTTTACTGCAGGCCCAAGATATTTAGGAAATGGGAACAAAGGAAGACATGAATGGATCATAGAATTCAATTCGGTGCCTAATGACTTGAATAGGTTTACTAAACTGCTAGATGAAAAACTTCGTGAAATCAATTCAGATTATGATGCAAAGAGATATAAAGATATTGCGATGTTAGAGCCAGTTATTCATGTGGTTCCACAAAAAACCTTTTATGGCTGGATGAAATCGAGAGGAAAACTAGGGGGACAACATAAAGTGCCTCGCTTGTCTAATAATAGAGAATATCTGGATGAACTGCTTAGCTTTACAACGTAGCTTTAAAATTAAAAATTGGAACTAGCAATCTCTTGCTCATATGGAAAAAATAAGTAACAAAAGGTTATTTGGAAATTTTAAAACTGATTTATCAGCCGCATTAGTTGTATTTCTTGTTGCGGTTCCACTTTGCTTAGGTATTGCCCTTGCTTCAGGCGCACCACTCTTTGCAGGAATCATTTCAGGAATTGTAGGGGGTATTGTAGTGGGAATTATAAGTGGTTCTCAAGTAGGGGTAAGTGGTCCAGCTGCAGGACTCACTGTTATTGTTCTCGGGGCCATTCAAGATTTAGAAGCCTATCCTGTTTTTCTGGCCGCTGTAGTAGTAAGTGGAATAATACAAGTTCTCTTAGGGATAGCGAGAGCAGGAATAATAGGCTATTATTTTCCATCCTCAGTAATAAAAGGAATGCTTTCGGCTATCGGTATTATCATCATCTTAAAGCAAATTCCACACGCTTTTGGATATGATGCTGACCCTGAAGGAGACTTGGAGTTTTTTCAAGCAGATGGTGAAAATACATTTTCAGAATTGTTTACCATGCTTGGTTTTATTAGTAAAGGCGCACTGATCATATTTTTTCTTTCTATGATGATTTTGATTCTATGGGAACAAAAATTTATTAAACGAATAAAGATATTTCAGGTCATTCAGGGCCCACTTGTTGCGGTGACAGCAGGAATTCTGGTTAATTTGGCTTTTTCAGAAACTAGTTTTCGTGTAGATGAGACGCATATGGTAAGCCTACCGGTGGCGGGATCAATTACAGAGTTTTTCGGGCAATTCACTTTATTTGATTATTCGGCAATTTTCACAAAAGAGGTTTTTATCGTTGGAGCTACCATAGCCGTTGTAGGATCTTTAGAAACTCTCCTATGTGTAGAAGCTACCGATAAACTAGACCCACAAAAAAGAATAACTCCTACTAATCGAGAATTAATAGCTCAGGGAGTTGGTAATGCGGTATCAGGAGTTGTGGGAGGATTACCTGTCACACAAGTCATTGTAAGGAGTTCAGCAAATATTCAATCTGGTGGTAGAACTAAGTTATCAGCGATCATGCATGGCATGCTTTTGCTAATATGTGCTATTTTCATCCCAAATATTCTCAATCTTATCCCTTTATCCTGTTTAGCTGCTATACTCATCGTTGTAGGTTACAAACTAGCAAAGCCCTCTATTTTCAGACAAATGTTCCTTGCCGGAAGGGATGTTTATATCCCATTCTTAGTGACATTGCTGGGTATCATATTCACAGACTTATTGATCGGTATTGTGATGGGGCTAGTCGTGGGTGTTTTCCAGGTGTTATATAATAATTTTAAGAAACCCTATGAAGTAAAGACTACCCAAGAAAATGGGAAAAGCAAGCTCCACCTTGAGCTTTCTGAAAACTTAACATTTTTGAGCAAAGCAAGTATGATTGACACGGTAGCTCATGTTCCGGATAATGCAACCGTGGTTATTGATGCATCCCGATCCCATTACATTCATCCCGATATCATTGAAATAATTGCAGATTTCCAAAAGAACGCAGAATATAGAAACATTACGATAGAGATGAAAGGATTCAACGATATCGGAACGCAAAACCAAGTAAAAGAGATGAAAAAAATTGCTAAGGAAATTTGAATTTACACGTCAATTTTTTCAATATAATCGACATATTTTTCCCATTTCTCTAAAACATTTTTAAAGTCTTCCGGTAAATCTGAGTCAATAAACATGTTTTTATTGGTAATGGGATGAATGAACCCCAAGGTTTTTGCATGCAATGCTTGCCTAGGAATAAGCTTAAAGCAGTTTTGCACAAATTGCTTATACTTTGTAAACACTGTTCCTTTAAGAATTTCCTGACCACCATACATCTCGTCATTAAATAAAGGATGTCCTAAAAACTTCATGTGGGCTCTGATCTGATGTGTTCTGCCAGTTTCAAGATTGCATCTCAAGAGTGAGACATACCTTAAGTCCTTTAAAACTTTGTAATGTGTGATAGCGCGCTTTCCAAAGTCAGCTTTAGGGAAAGTAGCTACCATTCGGCGGTTTTTCATACTTCTTCCCACATTTATATCAATAGTACCTGTGTTTTCTTCAGGGACACCCCATACTAAAGCATGATAGGTGCGCTCTATGGAATGGTTGAAAAACTGTTTTGCCAAGCCATTCATTGCTTGTTCAGTCTTAGCAATGACTAGCAATCCGGAAGTATCTTTATCTATCCGATGGACCAACCCTGGTCTGCCATCATTTCCTTCCATTTCAGGTAAATTGTTAAAATGATAAGTAAGTGCGTTCACCAAAGTACCAGACCAGTTTTGATATGCCGGGTGGACCACCATTCCAGCGGGTTTGTTCACAATTAAAAGATGGGCATCTTCTAAAACGATGTTTATTGGAATGTTTTCAGGTATTACTGTTTCATTTTTTGGAGGTTCAGGAAAAAAGACAGAAATCTTATCTTTCGGATGTACTTTATAGTTCGGCTTCACCTCAGCTCCATTAACCTTTACAAATCCATTTTTAATTCCTTGCTGCACTTTCGTCCTGGTCACATTTGGCAATCGATCCATCAAAAACTTGTCGATGCGAAGAAGCTCCTGACCCGCATCTACAACTAAATGATGATGCTCATAAAGCTCATCTTCATGTTCTAAAGTATCTTTTGCCATACCTGTAAATTTAAGAGATGATTAAAGTACCTACCCCTTTACAGCAATTATCCCACCCTCTTTTAAAAGAAAAAGGTATTGATTTATATGTCAAAAGAGATGACTTAAC
>JBCCLN010000264.1:0-5531 GCA_039026865.1 Bacteroidota bacterium
GAATCCTTTGCAAAACTGGATTTTTGGCTCAAATCGAGGCTTTCAGAATTTCAAAAACGTAGTTTACTGGTCGTAAATGAGGCTTTTGAAATTTTGAGTAACGAAGAGTTGGGCCAAAAGGCGAGTTTTTCAAAGGATTCTTTTAATCATTCGCAAATCCCTCTTAGCCTGATTTTTCTCAAAATTACAAATGGCTGAATAGTAACGAGGTTAGAATAAATAAAGGCAAGACTATTTTTTCCATAAGTTCAGAACTCCTGACCTGACCCCAAAAATGAGGTAATAGATGAAGATCGTTCGTAAATTCTCTTCGTCGCAATACTGTATCATTTCAAATTCAAAAACATCTTTTATCGTTCAAAAAAAGATTTTCTATCGATCATTATGGTGTTTTTGCAACAGAAAAATTTACGTCGAGTCAGGAGTTCTGAAAATAGATTCGATTCATTGTTTTTGCTAAAAAACTATGCTGCAGGTGTCAGTAAACGTGTTTTTCGCCTTTTCTTAGAGACACTTCCTATAACAATTCATTTGCTAGGTTTGCCAGATCTGATCGTTCACCTTTTTCAAGCGTCACATGGGCAAACATTGGATGATCTTTGATGCGGTCTATCAGATAAGAAAGACCATTTGATTGAGAGTCTAGGTATGGTGTATCTATTTGATAAATATCGCCTGTAAATACAATTTTTGTATTCTCTCCTGCTCTGGTTATGATGGTTTTTACTTCGTGAGGTGTTAGGTTTTGAGCTTCATCTACAATAAAGAATATATTCGATAAGCTCCTTCCTCTGATATATGCTAAAGGTGTAATCATCAACTTTTCCTGATTCACCATATCGGTTATTCTGGTAAATTCTTTATCACTCTCTTTAAACTGATGTTGGATAAACTTTAGATTATCCCAAAGTGGCTCCATATATGGATTGAGCTTTGATTTAATATCCCCCGGCAAATAACCGATGTCCTTATTACTCAAGGGTACGATAGGTCTGGCTAGATAAATCTGCTTGAAGTTTCTTCTTTGTTCTAGCGCAGAAGCTAAGGCAAGTAAAGTTTTTCCAGTTCCCGCAACCCCATTTATACTAACCAGTTTAACTTCCGAATTGAGCATAGCATGCATAGCAAAGGTTTGTTCAGCATTCTTTGGTTTAATGCCATAAACAGTTTCTTTATCCACTTTCTCTACAGTGTCTCCTTGAGCATTATAATATCCCAAAACAGAATTTTTCTCACTCTTAAGGATAAAGTAGTTGTTTGCAGGAAACTTTTTTCTCTTGAGGATTTTTTTTCTGTTTATTTTGTAATTTTTAAACAAGTCATCTATATGCTTGGAATTAATGTCTTCCAATTCAGTCTTGCCGGTGGTTAAAGTATTTACGTTTTTGATTTTACCTGTTTCATAATCTTCCGCTGTCATCTGTAAAGATTTCGCTTTTAACCGAAGATTGATATCCTTGGAAACAAGTATTACATTCCTGCCTATTTCCTGTTCTTTTATCGTGAGGGCAGCATTCAAGATACGATGATCATTCTTATTGTCTGCAAATACTTTCGTTGCATCCAAGGTGCTATCTGAGTCCATGATCACTTTAAAGTTTCCCTTGGCTCTGCCATTTAGGGTAATCCACTCGTTAAGATTTTGGTCTTTAGCAAGTTTATCCAATAATCGAATAAACTCTCTGGCTTCAAAATTCTTAGTATCATTCCCTTTTTTGAATTGATCCAACTCTTCTAAGACAGTGATTGGGATGCCAACATCATGCTCAGCAAAATTGAGAATTGAATCATGTGAAAAAAGAATAACCGAGGTATCTAATACAAAAATCTTCTTCTGAGAGGATTTAGTCATGCAGCAAATAGTTTACATTCTGGAGAAGAACGATTTGTAATATTGGATTATTCACAGGAAAAAGGAAAACAAAAATGAAGGAATTTCTAATAATCACTCAGAAGGTAAAAATACATCTTCACCCTCACGAGGTTCTATTTTTAGAGCCCCTGATAAAGCCAAACTCACTAATTTATTGGAGGCAAGTTTTTTATCTAATCCACTCAATTCCATATATTGATTTAAGGTAATCTCATGGTTAGACTTGAAATATTCAAAAAGCTCACGTGTTTTCTCTTCAAAAATGATAGGAGCGTGATTTCGATTACTTTTTTTTAATATTTGTCTTACCTCGTAGCTTGCCTGAATGGAATGGTCGTGAACTCTAATAAAAGATTTGCCTAGCTTTCGCTTTTTTTCAAGAAAGGCAAAATAGGGTTTCTTTTGTCCTTCTTGAATATGATAATGAAGAATTTCAATATCCTCTTTTACTTTTAGATAGCTTACTTCAAACGCTACTTCTGGCTTACAAAGTTCTTTTATTGCTTTAGTCAAAACGTATTCTTCATCTTCAGGATATCTTAACCCACTGATGGTTCCATTATCATCAACTCCTATAAAGAGATTACCACCGTCAGAATTGGCAAAGGCAACTACCTCACGAACGATTTTTTCAGGATGGTTGGCCTTTTTCTTGAATTCTATAAATTGTCCTTCACCCTGTCTAATAAGCCTGATCGCCTTTTTAACTTTTTCATTCATCGTCCCCCATCTGTGGCATATTAAACATGCTCGTAAATAAATCTTTGAATTGCATTCCTCTTTCCAATTGATGCCTGCTTAGCATGCTGTACTCGGCTAATCCAAACAAAGCGAATTCCATTAAAAAATATTTAAATCCTTTATGAGATGTTTTCTGGAATTTGTCTACCAAGACAGAAAGTCCAGGAACATTCTCTAATTCCTTTCGGTAGTCTTTTTCCGACGCATCATATATCAGATCTACCATGTTTCCCTTTTCAAACCACTCCTTGATAATGTCATAGGAGTTGTTGTTTTCCTTCTTTCGTTCTTTCTCCGGATCAGGAAAATAATTTGTAAACTGAGACCTTATTGCTTTACCAACCAGATTGTTTGCCACAATTCCAGGCCCTTCCTGCTCTCCTTCGTAAACCAGTTCTACTTTGCCCGTAATAGATGGAATGACCCCTATAAAATCAGAGATCCTCACATTTGTTTTTCGGTCTGCATTAGTTAAAAGTCGGCGTTCGCAAGCGCTAACAAGGTTCTCATATGCAGATATGGTGAGTCGGGCGCTAACACCACTTTTAGCATCCACGTATTCACTATCCCTTGCCTCAATAGCAATTTGTTCAATCAGATCTTTTGCTAGATCAAATATCTCCACAACATCGGATTGTTCCTTGGCAATATGTGCCTCTTGTGAGGTTATTTTTTTTCCTATTTCTAACGAAGAAGGATAATGTGTAATAATCTGGCTATCTATTCGGTCTTTAAGCGGGGTTACAATAGATCCTCTATTTGTGTAATCCTCCGGATTGGCCGTAAAAACAAACTGAATATCCAAGGGCATTCTAAGCTTGAATCCTCTAATTTGAATATCGCCTTCTTGTAAGATATTGAATAGAGCTACCTGGATTCTGGCTTGAAGATCCGGGAGTTCGTTTATAACGAAGATTCCTCGATGAGATCTCGGGACTAGGCCAAAGTGAATGACTCGTTCATCAGAATAAGCGAGCTTTAAACTTGCGGCTTTTATAGGGTCTACATCCCCAATCAAATCAGCAATAGTAACGTCTGGTGTCGCTAGCTTCTCTGTATATCTTTCATTTCTACAAACCCAGGAGATCCTGGTTTTATCGCCATGTTCCTGAACTTGATCTCTTGCGAACTTTGAAATGGGATCTAATGGATCATCGTTTAATGGAGCATCTTCTATTACGGGAATATATTCATCTAAAAGGCCAATCATCATTCTAGCCATTCTTGTCTTTGCTTGTCCTCTTAGCCCCAGAAAATTGATATTATGCATAGAAAGAATCGCTCTTTCAACATCAGGTATTACTGTGTCTTCATAGCCCCAGATTCCTTCAAACATGTTTTTCCCAAGCTTTTTTACCTGGATTAGATTATTTCTTAACTCTTGCTTGATAGATTTAGGCTGATAGCCTGCATTTTTAAGCTCGCCTAATGTGCAGATTTTATGCTTTTGATCAGCGGTTAATTCTTTATAATCCATTTAGAGATTTTTTCTTCTATTTCTTTTGTAATCTTCAAAAATCAAATCTCCCAATCCTTTGAGACTACTGTAGTAAGCATTTCCATTGTTTACCTTCGTAAATTCTCGCACAAATTCTTGTAAGTAGGGATCAGATGCAATCATAAAAGTGGTTATTGGGACATTGATTCTCCTACATTGAGCAGCTAAATTGAGTGTTTTATTCAATATCTTTGGATCCAGCCCAAAGCTATTTTTGTAATACTTGATACCTTCTTTCAGACATGTAGGTTTCCCATCTGTAATCATAAAGATTTGCTTGTTTTTATTCTTTCTCCTTCGAAGCAAATCCATTGCTAATTCCAAGCCTGCCACAGTATTGGTGTGGTATGGCCCCACATTTAAATAAGGCAGGTCTTTTACTTCTATTTGCCATGCATCATTCCCAAAAACAATGACATCTAATGTATCTTTAGGATATTTTTGTTTGACAAGTTCAGCTAAAGCCATCGCGACTTTCTTTGCCGGAGTAATTCGATCTTCCCCATAAAGGATCATAGAGTGGCTTATATCAATCATTAAGATAGTAGAGGTTTGCGTTTTATATTCACGCTCTCTAATCTCTAAGTCGTCTTCAGTGAGCAAAAGATCGCCCAAACCATGATTAATCTGTGCATTTCGAATACTTTCGGTCATTTCAATTTGCTCCAGAGAATCCCCAAATTGAAACTCCCTATAATCCGACGTAATTTCATCGCCAGTTCCTGTAAAATTCGATCTATGATTTCCTCTGCCAGACTTCTTCAGTTTTCCAAAAATCTCCTCTAATGCACTTTTACGAATTTGCTGCTCACTTTTAGCCGTAATTTTAAATTCTCCTTTTTCATTTTTATCGTCGATGTAGCCTTTACTTTTTAAGTCATCGATAAAATCCCCAATTCCATAATCTGAAGTTGAGATATTATGTTGCCGGTCAAGATTGGTCAACCAACTCAATGCTTCGTTCACATCTCCGGAGGTAATCACCATCAACTGTAAAAAGATATTGAGCAAATTATCAAAAACAGTTTGATCCGGATTTTTATCCGGAATAAATTCTGTAAACCGATTTCCTACCATAGTAGCTAACTAAACTAAAAACAATTATGATTGATTTCAAAAAAGTAAGCCAATGAATAGATAAAACATAAATGGCAAAAGCCAGATAAACTTAACCCGAATTTCAAGACATAGCATCTTTAAGGCGGCTGTGTAACGTAGAATAGCTAACTAAAAGTGCTCTTATAAGTTTCTGATTTTCAAATAGTTGCATTTTTAGTTAGATGGAAAGTTACTATTCAGCTACTTAATAGATTAATTATCAAATATTGGGAAATTAGATTTTATTAAAATTATTTAATTTACTTAAGGTTGAACAATATATTATTTTATAAAAATCATTTCCTGAGTTGATTATCTCAA
>JBCCLN010000265.1:0-5521 GCA_039026865.1 Bacteroidota bacterium
AAGCCAGATTAGGGCCCAAAGCAGCTAAATGTGCGATGGCTCGTAAAATGGCGATCATCTATTTTCATATGAGGACTAAAAAAGAAGCGTTTAATCCCGAAATATTTCGGCTAAACCAAACCAAATTTAAAGAAAAACGAAGTAAAAGCCTTGAACAACAACTGGCTGCCCTAAAGAAGGCTGCTTAAGGTGGGTATAAGGTGGGTTAAGAGAAAATCCTTACAGTGTCTCTTATAATGAAGATATCGTGCAGCGTGCTACAACTTCTAATGTTGCACTAAATACTACCGTTGATTTAGGTCAAGTAAACCTTACCTCTGTTGCGGCTTTACAAATCACTGACCGATTACGGCGGGATGATTTTGATTTTAGCCTGGATCCTGCTCTATGTTACTTTTACAATGTTTTGAAATGAGGGTTAATGTGCGAGGTGCCTATTGCATACTTTTTAACAAAAACCAAGGCTTGCTTTAAGATCTGTTGTACAATCCTTGAAGAATACCCATCTCTGAGGCATGGCATCCTGGTAATTGTTGTATCATGTAGAAATTCTTTATCGTCTTCTCAAATGATGCTTAATTTAATAAGCTTTTAGATGGTACTTTGCGTATGATAAGAATACTTTTTTCGAGGTAGGCATCTAATAAATAGTTCTGGCGAGCTGCAAACAAAGAAAATGGATCATTCAGATAAAGTAAGCACAACAAATCAGCAGATTTCTAAATCCAAATGTGCTCATATGCATGCTAACACCATTTTTCATATTTACTAAGTGTCGACTTCAATACTTTTTTTCATACAAATCATAGGCCTGATACAGGCTTTCTTTATCGCTTTTCTGATCTTTCGCAATAAAGTTTTTGCCCATCGCCCCAATCAGTATTTTGCTTATTTTCTGATCCTCATAGCAATCATAGGCCTAGATTCCAGACTGCACATCTACTACGGTAGACTTGATAAATGGGCTGAACTTTTCTTTGACATAGTGGGAGACGATATCCCCTGGGTAATGATTGTTTACATCCCTTTATTTAAGTTTTTTTTGCTTTCTGCCGATAGCAAACAACAAAGTGCCGCCATGTGGCCTTTCTACCTTCCCTTTGTTAGCTTCCTGCTAATTAATCTTATCATCGATCTTGACCTGGAATTAGGATTGACTACTGTCTCCTTTTTTACAGACCATCGCTTCATTTTTTATCTGCTCGAAGATTTTGTTTCAATCCCGTTATTTAGCGGACTGCACCTATTCATCTTTTTCAAAGTACTCAACACCTCAACGAATCCATGGCTGAGAAAGCTCTGGTGGCATTGTACGGCACTCATTATCATTTGGGCTATTCACATCATAGACCAAAGTTTTTTTAACGATCCTTTCTTAGTAAACCTGGAAACAATACTATGGACAGGAATAATGGTCTTTGTTTACTGGCTTATGTACTCCGGACTATTAGAATTTAATCTAGCTAAAAATAGAGAAGAAATACGGGCAAAATTGACCTCAGATCAGAATCACAGTAGCCCAACAAGATCTGGCCTTTCTGCGAAGTCAAAAGCTTATTTTGACCAATTGATGGAGTATATGGTCATCGATAAAGCCTATCGCAATCCTGATCTTAGCAGAGAATTAGTAGCCAAAGAACTCGGGATTAGCATGAGTTATCTGTCGCAGTTGATAAAAGAATATGCTCAAGCAAATTTTACCCGTTTTATCAATGAATTTAGAGTAGAAGAGGTAAAGCAAATGCTAATTGATCATTCGTTCGACAACTATGATTCCTTATCTATTGGACTAGAGGCTGGATTCAAATCAAAGTCAGCCTATTACACCACCTTTAAAAGATTTACGGGTAAGACTCCCTCCCAATTTAAAAAAATGTTGTCCTGATTTCTTCAAGTTGGAGTTTTAAGAACTCCAAAAACCAGCTACCTCCTTAGCATTGCCTTCAAATTATTAAAATGTTAAAAACTCAGGAAAAAATAAGCTATCGGAAGACTACTCTTTTGATACTATGGTGCTCAGTGACGCTCTCGGTGAGCGCTCAAAAGATTCAATCGGTTTCATTTTCTATCCAAACAGAATCCATTTCCATCCCATTTACCCGAATTGGAGAGGTACATCCTGGTATAGAAATCGGTTTTACCTTAAATGAAAAGGTTAAGAAAAATTCGACAAGGAGATGGAACGGATATGTGGGCTGGTTTTACCATCAGGATTTTGATCAAAGCTTTTACCTTAGAGGCGATTATGAATTTGCCTACGAGATAAAAAATGCCGTCGCCTTTCACGTCCCTATTGGGATAGGATACATGCATTCCTTTCATCCAAAGCCTGTTTACGAACAGAATGGGGATGGAAGTTTCAGTAAAAAAAACCAAACGGGAAGACCTCACGGGATTTTCAATGTAGGCCTTGGGCTTAGCTATCTAAAACTAAATCGAGTGACACCATTTATTAGGTACGATGTAGTTGCGCAAGCTCCATTTGTAGCAACCGTTCCTGTAGCTCCGAGAAACTTTTTAAAAATAGGGTCTTCAATTCAACTCAAGTAAAAATGAAAAAATACGTATCAATTATTCTTAGCTACCCGGCCATTTGCCTGATGCTGTGGCAATGTGAGGAAGTAGACGTATTTCCCACAGACTATTATGAGCAAGCTGCTTCCTTCCATGATTCCAGTGCTAACCACCCAAACGCATCTACATATCAAAAGATTTTGCAAAACCATCAAAGACAGGGAATAGTAGGAGCTACCTTATTGGTAAAAGATCGTAAAGGGTTATGGATAGGTGCTGCAGGGTATGCAGATATTGCCAGTGATGCCCTCATGGGGCCACATTCTGTCTATTTTATTGCGAGCATAAGCAAGGTTTTTACCTCAGCAGCAGTATATCGTTATGTGGATCAGGGAATACTCTCACTAAATGATCCCATACGTCACTACCTAAGTACTGAAATAGTGGATAAAGTAGAAAATGTGGACCAAGCAACGATTGCGCACCTACTTTCACACCGAAGTGGCATAAGGGATTTTTATACTGTTCAGTTTGATTTAGATCGTCTAAACGCGGATCAATGCTGGGGAAAGGAGGATGTGTTGAAATACGTCTACGGTAAGAAAGCTAGTTTTAACGTAGATAAGACCTACGAATATTCGAATACGAATTTCCTGTTGTTGTCCCTGATTTTGGAAAAAGTAAGTGGGCTTTCGTTCCAAGAAGTTTACGAAACTACTGTTTTCAACCCTCTGGAGCTTACCTCCGCTTATTACAGTGAAGAGAATATTATTCCTCCGGGGGCGGTTAAAGGATACGCAGACATTTATGACAACGGCAGTTTTGTTGAGTCCCAATTCCTTTACAGAGAAGAACTAGGGATTGGTGGAGATGGAGGGGTGGCCATCAATGCTTATGATCTGGCAGTTTTTCTTGAAAGACTGATCCGTTCTGATTTTATCTCACCTTCATCAAAGTCACAAATGATGAATTGGTTTGAGTTGCCTGAGGATTATGTATGGGACGAATACGGACAAGATGAAAACGGATATGGTATAGAAAGATTCAATACACACTACGGGTCTGCTATCGGCCATACAGGAGGAATCGATGGATTTGCTACCTATGGCTTTTACTTTCCGGAATCAGACATGACTTATGTGCTTTTATGCAACTCCGCTTCTATTGAATCAGGCGATGTGCATGCATCGTTGTTTGATGACGTAATGGAGGTTATGTTTCAGGAATAAGCCATGGAAGAATCAGGTATTCATATAAAACCTTACTGATGGTCTGTGGCTCACAAACCAAGAATAAACGATTTATTGCGTAAGGGCACTAAATAACAAGTACAGACGTGTGGAGCGCTTAACCCGCATTATTCACCACAACTAGTGGCGGTTTGATTCAAGTAATTGATTTACCGTAGTTTCATATTCATACTGAATGATTTTTGATTCCTCAAATTTGGGGAAAGATTTTGGCATCCCATTCAAAATCAATTACCTCCTATTCAATGTGTTACATCATCTCAATGAATAACACCCGAATTTTTCGGGTTAAAATTTAAAACATGTGTATTCGCACATAACATTATCTAAACTCTTCCGGCAATGTTTAGGATGATTTGACGATAGAGCACGTGATCCTCTACGGACACCCACAAAAAAACTGGCTGTGTAAGAAGAAAAGATCCGTGCGATACGCTCGAACCAGCATATGACTATACTTGTCACTCGGCACAGCCGAGCGACTGTTAAATTCGATCTTATGAAAGTTACTTTGGACATTAACGATAGCAAAGCAGCTGCTTTTCTCAACTTTGTAAAAAGTCTGGATTTCATCCATATTCAGAGCAAAGAGGATTATGAAGAACCTACCAAACAGGAGATTCTGGATAGTATCAAGCAAGGAATGAGGAAGTACAGCTTCACCAGCAAGGAAAACTAAAGCTCCAATCTGCCAAAGACCTGCTCGATGAGCTTTGATGTAATCGCTACTGAGCCTTTTGAACGAAAGCTCAAAAAACTTGCTAAAAAGCATAAGTTCCTAAAAAACTGATCTTGCTATTGTAGTCGATCAACTGGCTGATTCTCCTGATCTTGGAACTCACTCCGCTTGGCAAAGACTGCTATAAATTCGTATGGCCATCACTTCCAAAGGCAAAGGAAAATCTGGTGGCGCAAGACTAATCACTTACGTACGTGTAGTCAAAGAAATGGTCTACCTCATAGACATTTATGACAAGGCTGATCAAGCTACTATCTCAGATAAGGAACTAAAACTACTGATTGAACTACTAGCTGAGTAAAAAGCTCCGATCTCTCGAGTCTCTAATTTCTTACTTATACTCCACCGTCCAGTCCATCGCCTCCAAATCTTCCAAAGTCAGATCATACCTTCTAAGCACTAAATACTCATCCACGATCCGTTCCCAGGATACTTGCTCTATTGTATCTCGGGAAAAGAGGTATAGCATTAAGCCATATTCACTAATAGTTTCACTTTCTACTGGAATTGAGATTTTTAAACCGCTTACTATTGTAGCGGACTCGATAAAGTTTTGATCAGTAAAAGGGCTCGATATTGGAAGTAAAGTATCATTTTGTAAAAGAACAGTTCTAAGCTCCACTAGATCAATTGCTGAGCTATTCACAATTCTTATTTCTCTGTCAGGATCAAATTTATCCTGGTCAGGGCAACCTGCACAGATCAATAAAACAGCAAGGAATAAATATGTCGTATTTTTCATCACTTTATCTGTTTATTCAAAAAACCAAAAACCTAGCAGTCCTAAACCGCCATTATACAATCCATTGATCGGGATATCCGTCCAGTGAAAACGACTTTGCAAGGGGTGTGCGCCCTGATTCCTTATATTTCTTCCAAATCTCTGGGATAATCTAGGGTTGAAATAGGCACTTGGACGTCCTGTAACAAACGAATTTCTATCAAAGTGATTCGGACTATTTACAAAATATCCATCTGCCCCCGTACCAAAGTTTTCATCGAAGTAATTAACAGCTAA
>JBCCLN010000266.1:0-5493 GCA_039026865.1 Bacteroidota bacterium
GATACGGCCAATAAGAAAATCCGGATATCTGCACAGGAGACCATTGACATTGAAGCGAAGAACATCAATATCAGAGCTACGGAAAAGATTTATCAACAGGCCCAAAACATGGAAACCCAGGTTCGGGAAGACAAGGTCATGGGTGTGGGCAATGCCCTGGAAGTGACTGCTGAAAGTACGTATTCCCTGCATACCACGGACCTAACCGAAACGGTGGAAGGTAGCAAGACGGTAGAGGTGGCAAATGCCTTGGATGTCACATCTTCAGAAGCCAGCATTCTGGCCCAAAATGGCGACATGAACGTGCATGGGGCCGGAAAAGCCACATTCCAGGGAGGTTCAGATGTACAAATGAGCAAGAGATGAGTAGCGTTGCGACCATGCTCTATGAATCTCTTACCTATTCGAAGAAGGTGAGAGAAGGGAATTACTTTTTTGAGATGGAAGAGTGGACGAAACTTGGAGCTAAAACAGTACGTAGCAAATACTCGCAACATTTGAATATTTACATGAATACCCGTTCGATGGATGGGTATGAGTTTAGCTGTACGGTATCCGACTTAAACTTTGAAATGGATAAAACTCTGGCAAAGCAAAAAGTGATGTTACTGGAGCTTTCTGAACTGACTCAACATCTGGAAATAGCCCTTAATCCGGAAGCCAACATCATTGATTTGATTAACTACAAAAAAATCTGGAAAAAATGGGAGCGATTAAAGACGAAGATGAAACAGCGAAATCAAGGAGCGCTAGCGCATGGGTATATTGATGCTGTAAGTAAAAAACTGGATGACAAGTCTAAATTTCTACAAGACATTCAGCAATACCGGATGCTAGGCCTGATTTTCAACGGGCTGCAAGGAAAATTTTTTAATGGAAGACACAAACTGGTAAGAGCGCGTACCTACCAAAACATGATACACTGTTTGCCTCTGCACGTAGAAGAAACCGTGCAACAAACTTCGCACCTGATCGAGACAGCCCCTTTCCAGTTTGAAATGACCGGTGTCTTGAAACCGATAGCAGAAACACCAAAAAGCCGGATGAAGAAATACTTCCAATACTACCTCATAAATGGCAATGCGCTAGCTTTGGATAAATACGATGGTACATATACCATCAATCCGGCGACGGGATGGATCAATGAAGCCCGGTTATCCATCCTTTTGAGTAATCATGCCGGCTACGAAAGGGAATTTTATTATCACCTAAAATTGGAAAATCATGGGTAAAAGCTATGTGTGCCATATGGCCAAGATCAAGTGCCCGCTTTGTAACGGCCCCGAGGGGCAGTTGATGGTCACTTCCAACCAAATTAAGTTGCAAGGTAATTTTTTTGCTACGGAGAAAGACAACAAAAAAACCAACCTGCTCTTTTCAGGCACCTGTAAGAAGAGCCCCTTTCAATCCTCTCCCTGTGCGGGCGTCATTTCACCGGGTGCGTGGCAGCCGGTGGCTGATACAAAAATACAGGGGGCGGCTGCGTTGTTAGAAGATTCCACGATCATGTGCAATTATGGCGGTGCAACCATTCAGATTACGGACCATTTGCAGGTAAACCAACCTACACAACTACAGCCGGTAAATGCCCCGGTAGTGGGGCCATTAGAGGAACCGGAAATTGTGGTAACAGAGTGGAAATCGAATATGGAGGAAGGTGGGAATGAAACCACGTATACCTCCGATAAGGTGATCGAAGAATCGATTGAGGGAGAAAAAGTGTGGGTAGAAATTACCACACTAAACATACTCCCGGGGGAAGAACTTGAATTTGAAATCAGTCCAGAGAAAAATAAAACCGATGAGATGTTAGTAACAGCAACGGTAGGTGAAGACGGCAAAGCGTATGCATTAGTCAATACAAAAACGACTACACCTCCTCCCCCGGAGATTAAAGAAGGGTGGTGGACAGATGTCGATGATAACAAAATCACAGAAGCAAGACTTGGAGATAAAGTCCGCTTTCACATAAAAACCAAAGACATCAAAGATGGAGAGACATTAAACCTAACACTAAGAGACTGGGATGGTACGTTCAATCCAGACGATTATCCCGAGGGAGCCCCAACCGCTGTTACCATCAATGGAAATAAAGGCCACGTGGAATTCACTGTTCCGCAAGGGTGGAAAGAAGATATAGAAGACGACTACAGTGATGAGATTGAGCTGTATTTTGATGTGGAATATCAGGGGGAATCGTATGAGCTTCCGACTGATTCGGATGATTATCTGAAAGTATATCCTAAAGCAAAGGCCATATTAGTTTTTTATCATGGAGGACCATTTGGTAGCGGTAAAGAGAAAGAACCTGATGATAACACAGGTTACACTGGAAAAATTTATGAAAAAATAACAACTTATATCGAATCTAAAGGAATTGGATTAAAAGGAACCATTATTGCTCCAGCTGTAACTCAAGGGCCTGGAGTAAATGCAGGCGTATCCTTTATAACTGAAAACTACGTACAAGGTGACCAAATAATCATTTACGGATACAGCTATGGGGGTGACAATGCGGTCAATCTAGCTGAAGCGATTAAGTGGAATATTGATACTATGATCATCGTTGATAGTTCCGATGGTCCTTTTCGACAATTGACAGTTGATAGGAGTATTCCAGACAATGTCGACTACACATTGAATATATATCAAGGGAAGGCCTCTGGAGGATTTAGCAGAACCGGAAAGGATACTGATGATCCTGATTATAGCGAAGAGAGTACAAGCGATGGAAGCTCAAATACTATGGGATCAAGGGGTTTCCCACACTCTGCTGAAGGAGATAATATCGTTGAAAATATTAATGCTACAGATTGGACAAGAAGCCACGGGTATGCACAGCAAGATAACGAAGAACAAATAACAGGGACCCTTAAGTATAGGATAGATACTTATGAAGGATTTAAATAATATTATCATCATCATTCTTAGTGCTATATTAGCAGGGGTTCTACTGTATTGGACATTTTTTATTACCATGTGGAAAATAACGATGAGGGATGTTAAAAATGTAGAAATTACAGGAACCCTCTATGGAACGGATAAAAAACCAATGAAAGGACAAATTCTAAACATAGTAAATTCTCTTTACGATGGGGGTGAGAATATAGGAGAATATACTAGGGAAGAAAACTACTCAACGATAACTGACGAGCATGGAAAATTTTTTCTAAAGTTAAAAGAAAGTGCTTTCATCTCCATTGAGTCTTTAGACACCAATAATGATACGATAACGCTAAAAAGTATTGAAATACATAAGAAGAAAATAAATGTAGATTTATCTATAGACAGCTACAAGAGAATTGGAAAAAGATACAAAAACAATATTTTTAAATGAAAACCTGCTGATAACCATGTCTTTATTTTCTTTTTGGGCTGTGAAAATCATAACAAGGTTATTTATCCTGAAGATCCAAAATTTCAAGAGTTAGAGTCTGGTTTTTTAATAAAAAAAGAAGACGCGGTTAAAATTTACGATAAAGCATTTTATGATGCTTTTCATATCAAAAAGGACAGTAACTTTTACAAATATCAAAATCTTGTCGTTTATACAAGAAATAAATCTTATTACATAGGTTATGCAACAGTGTTGGATAAAAGAGGGAATAGGAACCCCCATCTAGCTTATGTGATGAACATAAGTGCAAATACCGGTGAATTGGTTAAAAAGATTAAGTATGAAAAACCCAATTAAGTATGAAACCTACCTAGCCTCGATATTGAACCGTAATTTATAAACTACAATTAGATTGTATAACAAACTAAGAATACATAAACACAGTAAAGAAAAAACCAAATGAGCAATATCACAGATACACTCACTGTCAAAGTAAAGCCTTTTCTTGGAGCTACTGCTGAGCCGGCAGCGCTAAATCTAGTAGCACTTGAAGTCACAAAAGTAGAAGGTCCTTTTGATAAGGACGGGAACTTACTGGAATACGCGGAGCCAGGTGAAACTTATGATTACTGTGCTACCCTTAATATAGTGGCAAAACGTTCGCATGCTCGGCAGGTAAACTGGGCCGTGGGCTATGACAGTGAGAAATTTGAAAAACAATACTTGCTTTTTTCGGGGGGAAGTATACAAGACGGCAAAGTGCACGTCAGCATCAACATAGGTAGCTCAGACAACATAAAAAAGAAAATCACAGAAAAGTTCAGGATTTATGCTTACATAGGAAGAATCCCCAATGCAGAGGTTTTTGTGGAGATGGAACCCGTTAGAACACAGAAGTATGTTGTTATCTTTTTCGTAGGGGGGGCAGGGGATAAAAAAAGTTACTATGGTTTTGGACCGACCAGAATTGTAGAGGATATATCAAACTATTTTGACGGCATTATCACACATGAAAATGATTTGAAAAACCTGAATTTTAAAGAAAGCTTTTACAAATCATTCTATTTGGGGTACAATGAGGTTAAAGGAAATGAGGATATTGAAAACTATGTATTATCCAAAATCCCGGATAAAGAAAATACGGCAGTTTACATTATTGGCCACAGCTTAGGTGGATGGAATGGGGCGCATCTTTCTCAAATACTGACAGACAATGGGTATTATGTTGATTTGCTAATTACCTTAGATCCTGTGGGGACTACACTAGGGGTGGCTTTGATTTCTGATATCTACTGGGAACCGCCTAAACCAAAATCGAAGTACTGGATAAATATTAGTACTGATCCTAAAAATTATGAGATAGATGACAAGATAGCAGATGCTGGCGGGCAATGGCAGCTTTCTGAAAAAGACAATGCTCAAATCAATCATATTAGCAAGCATAGTCACCGTGAAGCATTGGCGATATTCAAAGAAGATATAAGCTCCAACACTTCCGCATCGGATATGTTGCTTGGTTTTATCAGGAAATACGTTTTGAAATAAGGTATGAAGAGGAGTAGGGTTATAATCATATGCCTGATATTTTCCTCCTGTTGGGAAGGAAAAATTCCCGTTATGTTTCAAGTAGAGAAAATATCTCCGGATCATTATGATTTTAAGGATAATTATTTCAAGGTCATATTATCAACAAAAACAGATTTAGTAAAATTGGAAAAGCAAGAGAAAGGTGCTAATACTTATTTGTTTTGCCCCATGACATTCGACAAACCCAATGCAGAAAGCTTAAAAAAAGACCCAATACAAATACATGGTTCTTTTCTCCTAGACAGGGAAAATGCTGAAAAATATCAAAAAGGAAGTAAATATTACTACGAAGCAACATCATCCATAAAAGCAAAAGAAAATACTGAAAATATAGATTTGAAAGAGATACTTAACAAAGACTGTATTCGTTGCAAAGTTGTGATAGCCTATTTTCCTTTTACATCATCTAAAAAAGGTTCATTTTCAGAGGCATTTTGCCTTTCAGGAAGAGAAGTGCTTGCCGCAATAAAAGAAGAAGAATGAACACCAATAGCGAAAACATTTAACCATCATACATATCCATAAACAATTCAAAAATTAACACTATGTCCATACAAATCAAAGTGCTA
>JBCCLN010000267.1:0-5430 GCA_039026865.1 Bacteroidota bacterium
AAGCCTTCTGCCTCCCTTATAGTCAGTGCTTTAGGACGTGGCAGGGTGGTAATGTTTGCCGATAATCCTAACTTTCGCGGAAGCTGGTATGGCACTAATCGATTGTTTTTGAATGCGCTGTTGTTAGGCAACCATATCGGAGTGCCTAGGTAGATTTCAACTTTACAAGTACGAGTGTTTTGCTATTCAATCAGGTTTTGGTTTGGTATCTATTTAGATTTGAAGATGATCTCAAGCGTAGGGGCTTCGTTTTTCACTTTGTTCTTTCAAAAAACTTGGAATGCTGTTCTTGGCTGTATAAAACTTCAGTTTTACCCTCGTTCGCAAGCTTATTAATCATTTCTTTGTTGACCAATAAGCCAAAAATTACCAATTCCTCAAGCTTAACAAGTTTACGTATCGTTCCGATCTCTTTTTGGAGATCAATATAATTGAAGCTTATGTCAAGACTTTTAAGATTCTTTAACTTGCTGATACCATTTGGCAACTTCTTTAGCCCAAGAAAACTTATATTAAGTGTCTCAAGATGAGCAAGGTTCTTAAGCTTGGGTAAGCAATCAATTGGTTTTTTTATTCGAAAGTTTGGTTGGTCATAACTGGCTTCGAAACCTTTAAGGGGTAACCTTGAATAGCTGTACCAAGTGTTTAGGTTATCGGTTATTTGAACCGTTAAATTTGTTATTTCATCCTCTGCGAGATTTAACAACTCTGTCTGAAATTGATTCTTTGATTTATATTCAAGTATTTTTTTTGATGTTTGCGGATAAGAAAAACTCATGATAATGCAACAAAAAGATGGAATTAATAACAGTTTAGCAACCATAGTCAGCTGTAGAATTTGGGATACATGCAGATGAAATACATTTAAGACTCTTATTTAATAGCTTAATAAGCAGTGTTGCATCTTCTTTATTCAATTCTTTTGTAAAACTTTCAACATTAATATTATCTTCCGTAATTTACTTAGAATTATGTACCGTCTACTTTTAGACGGTTTGATATGATACCTGATACGATAATCTGGATCCTCTAAGTCAGAGGTATCAAGTTCAATGACCCAAAAGATCTCATTTTGCTAATATCTAATGATCTGAAAGTCTGAAAACTGGCTAAGTAAGATTTAGTTAATTTTCTCATGATGAACTTTCGAAAGCCCGAAATGATATGATCCAACGGGGATAAACAATCACTGCGGTCAGACTGCGAGACGCTAACTACGGATGAGCCACTAAAAGATAAGTGATTAGTTTCAAATTAAAGTCGCGAATGCTTATGAGTTAAGAGTAGCCCTTAGCCTTATTTATCTATGTCACAGCTATCACTTTATTTTAGAAATAATGCTCCCAAACCTCAGAGAAATCCTTGTTGACGACAATAAATAAGGTTTTTGGCCCGGTACGTATACGAATTCCGTTCTCCGGATTGTCTTCCGGCTTCCAATGCCAAAAAATATAGTATAGATTGTTAGTCTGATAATAATACTTAGTTCTCCTGTCGTCAAGGTTGTGGTCAACGGCCTTGAACTTAGGATTATTGTTAACAATTTTGTTAAGTTCATTGCAAATGATAGATTCAGACACAGGCTCTATTTGTTCTACTGTCTCATTAGTAGCTCCCACTTGAATGCGCTTATCTTCCCGATCAGGTAAGGTAAGAAAAAACATTACCTTGTTATGAGCTTTGGAAGAACCCGCAAAGGTGGGACAGCTATTAGTTGGTAACCTTTGAGATAAAGTCTCAAAAGGAAGGATTATCGCAAATAATATAATACCCCAATAATTAGCTTTATTTAACATAATCCTTAATTTAAATTCAGCAACCACATCTTTTATGTATGCTCACGCGCCTAAAAACATCCACACTACTTACCTTCGAACCGTCAACGACATAACTTTTCAAAGCAAATTTCTGGGTCAAGTTGGCAATATTCATTAAAGTTTCATAGTCCTCGTCACTTGGCCCGCCTTGATAAGCTGTCTCTACACCCTTATATCCGCAAATACTGCGCCTGTCTTCACCTACATAAAAGGGGTGAGAATGAATCATCCCAACCAGATCTGCAGGTATATCATCAGCCCAGTCAGCAGGGGGATTGATACCACAAGATTCTGCTACCCATGTATCGGGAAATATTGGCAAACTTAATCATCAAACAGTATTGGTAATATTTAGAGGGTTAGCTTAATTGTAAGTCTCCCAAACATGCTCATAATCTGCGCTAACAATGATAAATAGCTTCTTCGGGCTTGTTGATGGTGTGTTGTCATACTCTGGTTTTCTATCCCAAAAGATATAATAAAAATTATCAGTTCTGTAGTAGTACCTAGTTCTTTTTTCATCAAGACTATCATCAATACTTTTAAGTCTTGGGCTATTAAGCACTATGTCATTTAATGCCGAGCATATTATTGAGTCTGCAACAGGCCTGACCTGGTCAATGCTTTCATTATTAATCCCCGCATTGATAAGAGTATTTTCTTTATCAGGAATTTCCAAGAAAAATTTAACACGAAAATCTGAACGTTTCCATCCATCCAGATTAGAACATGGATTGAAAGCTTTAATCTGTTTTTGTGCATAGCTGCTGTATGCATTGAAGCAAAAAATCAATATAACTATAAATTTAAGGCTATTCATATTATTCAATTTTTATTTTTTTCAATAGGCGCATCTTATTTTCGACGATCCAACCTCCTTCCTCAGATCTATCGCTCATTGGCACACCAACATTTGCTGCATTACTAGCCTCCCAAATCTGTTCAAAGGCATTTTGGATATTATTAATAATATTATCATTCGTCGCACAATCTAAGATCTGCACACAATTATCATTTTCGTCTCTTCTGTACCCGTCAATACACTTTAGTCGACATTCACCATTAATTTCCTCTGCATGCGAGGGGCAATAACATTCTCCATTGATATTAGGAATGTAGCCGTTTTTACATTCAAGTAATATACATCCTTTATTTTCATCATAAACCATACCCGGACCACACGTATTTATACACCTCCCTTGCTCATCAGCAAAATAACCGTCATCACACTGCACAGGACCCGTTAAACTAGAACCTTCACCCGAACCCCCACCTTCACCAAATATAAGTGGAGGCAATGTTCACAATGTATGGTCGTATATTTTAACCCGTAGTTATTTAAACCTTGATAGCGATCAGTTGGCGATAGTATTTAAGAGAACTATCATATCACCTATCGATTCAGACAATATCTTCTATTAGCCGTATTTAGCAAAGGGTTATTAAAGTGTGTTTAAGGGATTCGATAAGTTTCGAACTTAGTATTTCTAAAATATCAATGCCCACTGGAAAAATATTACAAGTAGTATTTCCAATGTTCAGAGAGATCTTTCTTAATTACAACAAAAAGTAATTTTGGACCGGTTTTAGGAATCCCATCAAATTCAGGTTTAGGAGCCCAAAATGCGTAGTAGTAGTTTGTTGTTTCGTAAAAGTATTTTGCTAAATCAGGATTATCCAAATTGTTGTTAATCTTTATATCATTAGTCAGGATCCCTTCGATTTGACTACATACCGATTCATCTTCTACTATATTGATGCTAATTTTAGATTCGTCGATAGCGCCAGTCTCCTCTCTTTTTTCTTGTTGATATGGCGCAGTTACGAAGCGTTCAACTCGGCTTAAAGCACGTGAACCTTTTGACTTTCCTAAACATTGTCCAAATCCGGAATTAAAAAAAAGGAAGGACATCGACATCACCCAAATCCATTTTAAATATTTCATTCTTCTTTTATGTTAATATGCACATCTATTGAAGGATTGAAGCCTTCTAAGTACATCGACGTATGAAATTGAATTACCATCAATGACATATGCCTTCATACCAAAATTTCCGATTTGTTGCGAAAAAGCAGCTAATGCCTCCCAATCAAATTCACTTGGGCCACCAACATAACTCTCTTCTACGCTTTCAGTACCACAAACACTTTGCCTATCTTCTCCTATATAAAAAGGATGAGAATGTACCCAGCCTACAGCATTGCTTGGAATATCATTAGTCCAGGTAGAGGGCGGGTCAATTCCACAGGAGGATCGTATCCATGAAATTGGAAATGGCACATAGGAATACACGCCATTATTTTCTACAATCCAACCCCCTTCCTCAGACCTATCGCTCATTGGCACACCAACATTTGCTGCATTGCTAGCCTCCCATATCTCCTTAAAAGCACTTTGGATATTATTTATAATATCATCATCCGTTGTGCAGTCCAAAATCTGTAAGCAGCTGTTATTTTCGTCTCTTCTATAGCCTTCAATACACTTTAATAGACATTCACCATTAATTTCCTCTGCATGCGAGGGGCAATAACATTCTCCATTGATATTAGGAATGTAGCCGTTGTTACATTCAAGTAATATACATCCTTCATTTTCATCATAAACCATACCCGGACCACACGTATTTATACATCTCCCTTGTTCGTCAGCAAAATAACCGTCATCGCACTGCACCGGATTGATTAAACTAGAACCTTCACCCGAACCCCCACCTTCACCACTACCGTCACCAAAGATTAATGGAGGCTTATCTGCATAATATTCACAATGTACGGTGGTGTAATCCAACTCACAGTCATCAGGTCCGACTCGTACCGTGCAGGTGTAATGGTCTACATACCAACACTCGACTCCACTGCTCCTGCCATTTTGGTTGATTTCACGCTCTTCACTAACCGGCAGGTATTCCCCGTCTTCGAAACGATACCCCACTACGTAGTCACCCGCTAAATCATGCACAGTTACCAGTCCATTATTGAAATTATTTCCTTCGCCCAGCACTACATTAACCAAATATAGGTTCTCCCCGTCATGGTTGTCCACATAGAGTAAGTAGGAGCCTAGCTCTAAATCAGTATTTACGTCTTCCATTTGATGGACTACTCTATTTTGAGTGGCCACCGGGATTTTAAGAAAGGGAAGGTCGTTATGTGCTAGATGTTGACTGTATTGCTCGAAAAGAGGTGTAAGTTGATCAACTACTCTACCGTTATTTCCTCCACCATTTTTGCTTTGGGCATCCAACCAAATGGCTTTGGCCCGACTCAGATCAACGTCCTGATCAGGCTTTGCGGATTCATACTCTGAACAGGAGGCAATCAGCAAAATGCCAACGGCCAACATAAATATTCTCTTCATGGACTGTTCTGATTTAATTCTAATTACTTGAATTTAAATGGAAGTATTCTAAATTCAAATAGAACTTTAATAAAATATTCGAAAAGAGCTATTATTTGAAACGGTAGTTCACTGCTTATGACCTCTCTGTGTAAACTAACTGATAACCAAGGTCTTTAGCATTTTTCTGAAGCCATCGTTCTTTTTGTAATTTCATTCGTTCTTCATAGGCTTTTATTCCCTTTTCTACGTACTCTTTTCCATTGATCATCA
>JBCCLN010000268.1:0-5422 GCA_039026865.1 Bacteroidota bacterium
ACTAATTCCTTATCACTTAAACTAGAGGTCCATAAAAGGGAGTAAGATGAACTATGAAAGACTTTAATATATTGTCAGGGACTGAATCGTTGAGACCTAAATTAATCACTAGAAACTATGATATAGAATCTGCTTATGAACAACTCCAGTCTTGGGGATGGAACGAGATGTATCCTACCAGAACACTTACAAAAACAATAGTGGAAAAATGGGCCAAAGGGCACAAACATGGCTGGCGTTTTGCCCCTGCTGGTCACCTGCATAAATCTTATTCTCAATGCAAATAGAATTTTGGTAAGCATCTCTTATCAAGATATCAATTCTACCACCTACATTCATGTCATAATTAACCTTGCCAATGAAGTATTCGGTAGATACGCTTGCACTACTTAAATCAAATTCCTTCGAATCGACACCAATTTCTTCTAAGAATAAACTAAGGAACAGATTTCCATACCCATGTGTGGACAGAGGATCTAACAAAGCACTTAAAAATGCAGAATGAGTGGCATTCTCACTAGTTTCCATTTTCAAAATAGAGAAAATATTAAACTGCTCTCCTTTTAGACGCTCAACCTCATTTTTATGATCAATAAGTAGCTTTACTCTATTGAGTAATGACTCCAGAACCATTTTATTAATTTCAGGCAACCTTTTTATCTCTTTATAAACCTTGGTACATGAGACTAGAAATGATAAATCTGAATTCTTAGATTTTCCCAATTATCTCTATTAGCCACAATAGCTTCACGCTCAAATTCTTGAACAAATTCCAGCGCATTTTGGGACTCTATTTTTCCAGTAGCAGGATCTATAAATTGAAAATCTGATTGTTCATAGGATCCATCTCCATAGACAGCAATCAATAATCTGGCATGTGCGCTAAAACCATCACCTGTAGTAATCCAAAGTGGACCATATTTTCGCATAAAATCGATATATGCTTCGATAAGATAATTAGCTGGAGGTTCACCTCGCATACCTATCTGCTCAATAAAATCATCTTGTTCATCAAATGAAAGCCCTTTGTTTCTCCGGTAATAATTATCCCAGGGATCACCTAATTCTTTGGCAACAGCATCAATAGTCAAAAAGGTATCTCGTTTCCAAGAGAGCATCATGGTAGTCACAGTTACCCAACAGTCATATGACTTTGGCTGCTTTATTGTAGGAATATTTCCAGGTACTTTATATATTATTTTTGACTCTTGTGAGAATAGGATAATAATGAAAACTATTATGAAACTTACAGATTTCATCTAAGAACCTAGCTTTTCCGTATAGTCTTTTACCGCATTCACTGCTTTTTGATGAAGAGTTTTGCTTTCTAAATAGACCCTTTTAGCATTACTAGAGGGTATAACTTTAGTACTTAAATCTAAAGCAGACTCCGATACATACTCTTTATACTCTTTACAAAGATTTATAACTTCTTGATCTACTAACCGCTGTTTATTTAAGGTCTCATGAAATTCCATCAGTAGAGAGTCCAGCTTATCTGATTCCACTTTTTCTAATCCTAAACTATATGATTCAAATTGCTCATCAATGTCTATTAACAAATTCCACACATCATTGTAAAAACGTTCAAGATCTTCACCCATGGCTTTGCCAACAATCTTATTTCGTTCGGAAATAGTAATATTGCTTTTTACGACATTTTGCTCAATAAAGAAAGATACCAAACTTAGTAAAGCACCGAGTATAGCTAGCGATACTGGAAGCGTCCATTTGGAACTAAGGTTGTCGTTAACCTTATCGATTTTTCTTTCTAATCTTTCAAAATCTTCCCTACTTATTTCTGACATATCAATTATTCCAAACTTTCGTGAGCAGTGCTTCAAGTTTTTTATCGTTTGTCCTGATCTTTTTTCCGTTTCCACATTTCCAAATGTTATCACTCACCTTTTTTCTCTCAGGAGGACAATCAATATCATTATCAACCAATATGTTTTGAACTTTAGAGCTTAAAACTGAATCCGATCCTATTGGTGGTGGCCCAATAAATGGCCATTCGAAACTCACCATTTTAGAAGTACCATCTTCATTAATAATTTCCAGACTAACCGTACCTTGCTGCACGACTTCTATTGAAGAGATCAGACAAATCGAGGATAAAAAAATCAAAATAACGATAAAGGACTTTTTCATAGATACATATTTGAGAAACCGAAGATGAAAATACCAAATTCTTAAACGGATTGAAATACCCTACCTTGGGTATTTGATTCGTAAATAGTTATATTCAATATTGATAAATATACAAAGTATTTACATGTTTTCCAGTCCAACTCATTCGAATAACTTTGACGACGAAAATGGTTGCGTTGAAGATTATAAATACCAAACAGATTTATTGAAAGGAAGAACATGTGATTTCAACTGGCTCAAAATTGAAGAAGATGGTACCATAACCATTAAAGGTTCATTTGACCGAGGTTATGCTTGGGATGGATGTACGCCTAAACTCAATGCCATACATATTACATGGGGTAACTTCGATGGCAGGTTAATTCGACATGGAAAAGGTGACTATAAGCCATATACATACTATGCTTCAATGGTTCATGACGTGCTTTATCAATATAAACGTTGTGCTCCCATAACTAGAGCAGAGGCCGATAAAATATTCCTTTACATGCTCAAAAAAAGTGGTTTTATGTGGTGTTACGTTTACTACATAGGAGTAAGATCCTTTGGCTGGATATTCAGTGGTTGGAAGTATAAAAGTAAAATAGCAAAATGAAGAGATTAATTATAGCCACACTAATTTCAATCACCATTGGGGCATATGCACAAACACCCCAAGAATTTATTGATGACGCTTTTTCAAAAATTACAGGCAATAATGAAAGAGAGTGGGTGCATGAAACATGGAAAAGAGAAATGGGCGCTCAAAGTATTTGTAAAAGTGGTGGAAGTTTTATTTTCAAATCTGATAGCACTGTCGTTCTTAAAGACTGCGTGCTTGGAAGTACAACAGAACAAGAACATACTTGGGAAGTTGTATTTAAAGAACCTTCAAACGTGACTCTGAAAATAATTAGAGATGTTTTTGAGCTTAATATCTATCAGGATAAAAAGCGACCTTTAGTTACTATTATGAAACTTATTAAAACCAAAGATGGAAAGTCTGACCTTGAGGCTAATTATACATTCTATTATGAACCTGAATAAACATGACAGAGTCTAATCATAGAAAATGGGATATCCGTCTAAAAATCTTCGGGCCAATATTGACGGTTGTTGGCTTAATAATTACTGTCATTATTTTTATAGTTGGTGAATCAAATATTAAAGAAAGAGAGATACGTGCCCAAGAGCAACAAGATGCATTAGAGTTCAAAAGAAAGTTCTGGGAAAAGCAAATGGACTCATACCAAAAAACAGCACGTGTAGCAGGAAACATAGCAGCAAGTTTACAATCAGAGAGGAAAATTGATAGCTTGATCCACGAATTCTATATACTTTATCATGGTCAAATGATTCTATTCGAAGATGAAGATGTTATTTCAGCTATGAAAAATATGCACAGAGAAATAAAAGCATATCAGGATGGAACATCATCAAGTATTGGAGGGCTTAAACCAGAGGAAAGGGTTGTGCGCGCCTCTAATTTTCTTAACGATAAATTAAAGATTTCATCTGAGAAGACATGGGTAACTTTAAATATACTCGAAAAAACAACTATACGATGAGGTCTATCATAGTACTTTTAATATTCGCATTTTCGTACTCTTATGGGCAGAATAAAAGGTCAATTTATTATGTATCCATAGGAAGCACTCACTACTTAAAGGCTTCCGACGCGTTGAAAAAGAAAGGTTTTGCATCAATAGGTCAGGGCGAAAATCTTGATGGTGCTAATACAAGCGCTACATTAGTGGCTTATGCTCTCGATGAAAGTGGTGCAAAAGATGGAATTCTACTTAAATCTGCCGAAAATAAATTGATAACATCAAATGATATTAAATCGGCAGCAAGAACGATAATTGAAATTGCAAAAAAAGATAAGAATTCACCCTTAATATTTTTCTATTTCTCAGGACATGGTATCGGTGAAGGTTTTGGTTGGAACCAGTTTTTAATACCAGGAGATATACTACTTAACCTAAACAGTTTAGCTAACAACCAAACGAGTGTTAAAGAGATTAAAAATAAGGCAATTTATGTCCATGAGCTAGTTGATGTATTTAATAATTCAGGCGTTAACTACACCATGTTACTCGATGTCTGTTACTCTGGGAATCGTCAAACTTTCGATTATCTTGGTGCTGTTTCCAGTAGTCTTAAGGAAATAACAGGAGATGTTTCATCAATCATTAAGGTAATGAACCAATTTAAGGGCTCTCCGAATCCTGTGTTTTTTGCTGGGAGGCCAGGTATACCTGTTGATCAGGTAGAGTTTAAAGAAAAAACCACAAAGGCCATTGGTCCTTTGGCCAAAAGAATGATAAAAATTTACAACTTATCTGCAACCTCAAAAGTGAATCTGACTTTTGATTACTTCGTTGAAAAAATGACTGACTGGGGCTTTGATGATACTACAAACCCAGGGATTACTTTTGCAGATTTAAAAAATGGTGATGATTTACTTATATCCTACCCACTTCCTGCTTATTCATATCAAGAATTTAGTTTCGGTACGGGTAGATCAGACTTCCCAGTAACGATAGGAGATGGAATTACTGAAAGCCCAGAGGATGTTAGGCTCAAAGAGTACAAAGTCAAAAATGACTCATACATTAAATTGAATAGTCAAGAGGGAGATTATATCGGAGATGGTAATCAATATGAATTCAAAGCTTCAAGAGTTGATTTCAATGTAAGCTTTGATGATCATAGTCTACTTATAGACTGGGATACAGGGGATGATTGGTGGAACTTCAGTTTTTCGGCTCCAGATTCCAAATCGCTTAGTGCTAGTGTTTACAAGAATGCTAAAAGATATGATTTTAACGAAAGTAAACCTGGTTTAGAAGTTACCAATACTGGCAGGGGTTGTAGCGATATAGAAGGAGAGTTTGAGGTCTTATCCATGAGTAGAGAAGCCGATGGAACCTTAAACCAAATATCATTAAAGTTTAAGCAATATTGTGATGATGATAAAGCCGCATTGACAGGAGAAATCCAATTAAATCTAAAGTAATCATAGATTATAAGGCATTCGTTATTATTCGCTGACTAAAAGGTTATTCGCTTAACCCCACTTGCAGATTTAGTACAGTATCATACTGATAATGAGCGTGTTAATTTTTTCAATGGTATACTACAAATTTTCTGGTTTTGAAGGGGTAGTGCTTAAAGCCGAGGGCATTGTAAATATCTTCTACTTCACGTATAGGTTTTGTGGCCATTCTTAGTTGAAGGGTTTTGGTCTTGGCTTCTTGTTGGAGGGTGATCAGCTTTTGGGTATTCATGA
>JBCCLN010000269.1:0-5411 GCA_039026865.1 Bacteroidota bacterium
AATCCTTTGCAAAACTGGATTTTTGGCTCAAATCGAGGCTTTCAGAATTTCAAAAACGTAGTTTACTGGTCGTAAATGAGGCTTTTGAAATTTTGAGTAACGAAGAGTTGGGCCAAAAGGCGGGTTTTTCAAAGGATTCTAAAGATGATTTTGTCGCCAAATCAAAGCATTTAATGCTTTAGGACAATTTTTCTCTATTTAATAGGAGAGAAAGAAGAATTAAAAAAGCAGTAAAATATGTTAAAAGATATAGCTTGAGTGTAACTCATAATAATCTTTCGGGTTTTAGTGATTTGACTAATACAATGAAGAGATTGAGCAATGGAAATCGATAAATGTATATCGGGAAAGAGGATTTATGAAACTCTTGAGATTGCAGAAGAGGCTCTTGTCCAACATCATATTGTTAATGAGTATAAGGCTGGGGAAGGACCAATTAATGTTTATAAATGCCAAGATTGTGGTAGGTGGCATTTTACTTCCAAAGGGAAGCCTAATAGCATTTTCGACGATAACGAAGTAAAGCTAAGGATAAAGAATGAACGCAGAGCAAATTACTGGGAGCGACATTTAAGGTAAAGAATCTGCTTCCTATAGCCGACTCCTTTAGGATTTGAACTATTGTTTGATGAAAAAAAGACTAATCTTTTTTAATTGGTCTCGCAGAGTCAGTGCTTTTACCAAATATTTTGAAAAAATGTTTCTTTTGTGACCAAGAAGTGCAGTAAAAAGAAGACATGATGGTAGATTATGAAAAGATAGTAATTAATCTCATTTTTATATTTTTAATTATACTTCAGCAGATATATTTCAAAAAAAGAGCATATGAGATTTTTAATTTTAATAACATGCTCTTTATGAAGCTTATCCCAGAATTTGTCACTAAGGATGATCTTAATGGATGCGATAGAAAATTTTTTTACTTCGAAAAATAAAGAAGACGCTGGAAACCAAGGGCTGCCTTTATCTATGAAAACGTATAACTCTGATGAATTACATGCGCTGGATAATGAACATTATCTACCTACATTTAGAAGATATCCCCTTGCCTTCAAAGAAGGAAAAGGTTCTCGTTTATGGGATGTAGAGGGAAATGAGTACATTGATGCTTTAGCGGGAATTGCTGTAAACAATGTAGGGCATGCTCATCCGAAAGTAGCAGATGCAATTGCAAAGCAAGCGCATAAACTCATTCATATCTCTAATTTTTATCTGAGTGAGCCTCAAATGATGCTTGCGAAAAAGCTAACCAGCATGTCTGGCTTAGAGCGTGTGTTTTTCGGGAATAGCGGAACCGAAGCTGTGGAAGGAGCGATAAAGGTTGCAAGAAAATATGCCAACAAAATTGGAAGAGGTGGGACCATTATTGCAATGAAAAATGCCTTTCACGGAAGAACACTGGCTTCCATTGCCGCCTCAGGTAAAGAATCAATGATGAACGGATTTGCTCCAATACCTACCGGTTTTCACCATATCCCCTTAAATAATATTGATTTAATAAAAGAAAAAGTCACTAATGATACCGCTGCAATCATGTTGGAACCCATACAAGGAGAAGGAGGTATTATTCCAGCGGAAAAAAAGTTTCTTTGCGAGCTAAGAGCATTTTGTGACCGAGAAAATATTGTTCTTGTATTTGATGAAGTTCAGTGTGGTATAGGAAGAACCGGGAAAATGTTCGCTTTTGAGCATTTTGATCTAAAGCCGGATGTAATGTCCTTAGCCAAAGGACTTGGTGGAGGGGTTCCAATTGGAGCGGTATTGGCAAGTGAAAAAGTAGGTATGGCGATAGATAGAGGTGATCATGGCACCACATTTGGTGGTAATCCTCTTGTTTGTGCCGCCGCACTGGCAACTTTAGAAGTAATAGAGGAAGAAAAGTTATTGGAAAAGGCCGCAGAAGATGGTAAGTGGATAAAAGAAAAAGTTCATGCCATTTCTGCGAAATATCCCGAGATAATAGAAATAAGAGGAAAGGGTTTGATGATAGGTATTAGACTAAACAAGCCAGCTAAACCCATCGTCATTTCTATGATGCATCATAAGGTGTTGGCCAATGCTACAGCGGAAAATGTCATTCGCATTGTACCTCCGCTAAATATCCCTAGAAAGGATCTAGAAAAGGTAGTTGAAGTACTCCTTATTTCTATTGAAGAACACAGAAATAACTAACAGTCTAAGAATCTTTTGCAAAACTGGATTTTTGGTTCAAATCGAGGTTCTCAGAATTTAAAAACGTAGTTTACCGGTCGTAAATGAGGCTTTTGAAATTTTGAGTAACGAAGCGTTGGGCCAAAAGGCAGGTTTTTCAAAGGATCCTTTAAGATCTTTTTATATCTTCCCGATCCTCGTAGAAGTAATCATCAAATGATTTGTTAGTCGGCTCTCCATTTTTTAATATAGAATAGATCATCCAGAAAAAAGATACGTGGACAACGATAAAAAACATCCCTAGAACTTTGTAATTTATTTCAAGACCACTCCCTAGTGCAAAGCCGCATACTAAGATGGTAGAAATTACGATCGGAAATTGAATATTTTTCATAAATATAGGTATTACTTATGGAACTGTATGAAAGAGGAGTTGTTAGAAGAAAATCTCTTGAGCGGTTCTATAGGTGTTGGCATGAGCCTCTAAAATGTCCTTGATTTTTTTTGAATATCCACCGCCCATAGACGCCACAATAGGTATTTCCCCCTTTTTAGCTTCACCAATTACCAATTGATCTCTTTTTTTGCAACCTCTGATGCTCATTCCTAATCTACCAAGCTTATCCGTTTCAAGTACATCTACACCGGATTGAAAAAAGATAAAATCGGGCGTTAGCTGGTCCAATAGACTTTTTAGGGCTTTGTCCAGTAGATCTAAATAAGTCTTATCATCGGTGCCATCTTTCAGTGGAATATCTAAATCTGAAGTTTCTTTTTGTAAAGGATAGTTGTGTTGTCCGTGCATACTAAAGGTGAAAACGTTTGGTTCGTTCTGAAATATTTCGGCCGTGCCATTTCCTTGATGTACGTCCAGATCTACTACTAAAATTTGTCTGGATTTTCCGTTATCAAGCAAATATTGAGAAGCAATTGCGATATCGTTGAGCAAGCAAAAACCTTCCGCTCTATCACTGAATGCATGATGCGTACCGCCAGCAATATTCATGGCAATTCCATATTTAAGTGCATATTCTGCACATTGGATGGTTCCAGCATTAATTGTGATCTCTCTTTCAACTAATTTTTTTGAGATAGGAAAACCACTTCTACGCTCTTCTTGCCTGGTAAATTCAAGTTTTTGGAGTTTATTCCAATAGCAGGATTTGTGTACTGCCATGATTTCTTCGTCTGTTAATCTTCGAGGATAAAAAAAATTTTTCTTTTTTACGGTTCCTTCATAAATGAGCTGTCGTGGAAGCAAATCGTATTTCTCCATTGGGAACCTATGACCTTCAGGTAAAGGATGATTGTAAATTTCCGACCATGCAATTTTGAGCAATACTGTAGTTTTCCTTTAACTAAATCAACTACTCTATGCTCATGAATGTTCTGCTTTCAAAAATGAAGGAATGGATACAACCAAAGGTGAAAGAGCTCGTCTGTCTTCATAATCAGATGACAAAAGAAAACTAAATTCAAAAATATCAAGTCACAACACTAGTTGCCCGTCTTAACAATCGCTGTCTTCCCCACAATAGCAGAGAATGGTAGTCTTTTACGCGTCCTCAACTATAAAGTAAGTAAATCAGGATAGCAATTGAAGAGACCTATTATGGTTAAAAATCTTTATTGCAGAGAAAAAATATGATGGTTTTGTATTTTTAAAATGTTTAAGATTTTAAATAGTTTTATTATTTCAATTTAAACCTTATCCGAATCATGCCTAAAATGCACATTGAACGTTCAATTAACATTAGCGCGCCATCCCAAAATATTTATAAGATAATTAGTGATTTTAATGACTGGCAACCGTGGTCTCCTTGGTTATTAATGGAGCCTGAAGTTAAAGTAACGGTCGCAGAAGACTCAAAATCTTACGAATGGGAAGGAAACCGCACAGGAAGCGGTAACATGAAAATTATTGAAGAGCAGGAAAACGAATTTATCAATTATGATCTTAATTTTCTAAAACCTTGGAAATCTACTGCAAAAACCAATTTCAAACTGAATCCGGAAGGAAATGATACAAAAGTTACCTGGACGATGGACAGCAGCCTTCCGTTTTTCATGTTTTTTATGAAAGGGATGATGGAAGCTTATGTTGGTGCGGACTATGAACGTGGCCTAGACATGCTTAAAGCATATGTGGAGGAAGGTGCAGTTCCTTCCAGGCTAGAATTTGAGGGAACTAAAGACTTTGTAGGAGGCTCCTGGTTTGGAATAAAAACCAATTGTAATATCGATGATGTAGGGCCTGTAATGGAGGCCGACTTTGATAAAATAAGAACTTTTGCTGAAGAAAAGGGCATTACCAACTTGCACATGGCTACGATCTATCATAAATGGGATATTCCTAAAAATAAGGTTTCTTACTCTGCTATATTATTTGTAAGGGAAATCCCAGATGGTTTGCCTAATGATTTCGTAAGAGGTAGCATACCACCAACAAAATGCTATGTACTTAAACATATTGGAAAATATCAACATCTGGGTAATGCCTGGTCAACTTTATACACTATGATGAGAAATAAAGAAATAAAACACAATAAAAAAGTAGACCCCTTTGAATGTTACATCAATGACCCTCAACAAACTGAGGAAAATGAGCTGATCACAGATCTTTATATTCCAGTGAAATAAAATTTGTTCTTGATTCTAAAACTATCTAACCTGTTTTTCAAGACATGATGTTTGCTTCAGAAATCCGAAGTGATGCTTGAGGTCTATATATTGGTATAGTCATACGAAACCTATGAATGGAGTAGTGAATACGACCTTTATCCAGGTTTTGATTACTCAAAACCTAAACGAAATTAATTGTCGGGATAATCGTTCGATTTTTTGATTTCAAGTAAGTATTGAGTTTGGCATGCATTGTATAGATAGACAAATCAATTTTCAAATAACTCTAATTGGTTAATTGATATTGAAATTTTTATGTCCATTTGCATCAATTACTTGATATCAAATAGTTACATTTTCTTCATTACGTGAATTCCTGAGTTAACCCGCATTATTCACCACAAATAGTGGCAGGTTGATTCAAGTAATTGATTTACAGTAGTTTTGTATTTATACCGAATGATTTTTGATTCCTCAAATTTGAGGAAAGATTTTGTCATCTCATTCAAAATCAATTGCCTCATATTCAACGCGTTACATCATCTCAATGAATAACAGTTACTATTCAGCTACTTAATAGATTGATTATCAAATATTTGGAAATTAGATTTTATTAAAATTATCTAATTTACTTAAGG
>JBCCLN010000270.1:0-5408 GCA_039026865.1 Bacteroidota bacterium
CGCAAAAATAGCCAAGCTCTTTGAAAATTTATTCCTCCCTAACTATCTTAACTTTGAAAACAGAAAGCGAGCCTAACTCAAATACTACATCAGAACGATATGAAAACCCCATAGACTAACACCATAAGCGACTCTGTTCAACCTGATTTTCAACAGTAATACGCCCCTGGCGTACAGATGTTGAAAATCTTAATGTTGTAGCCAATTCCCCAGATTTACCCTCCAAAATCCACGGGTGAAAAAAATAGGGATTTTACCAGGTAAATTAATATCCCCAGCTAACGGGAAGAGGAATAATTAAATCAAAAAATAGATACTGATAATCAGGTAATTAGCTAACGTTAGTCAGGATCTTGGAAAGATATAAAATAGAACATGCCTAAACTTTACGAATATCTCGGAATTATTTTATTTTTTTATGCCAACGAGCATGAGCCTATACACGTACACGCTAGGAAGGGAGAGTTTGAAAGTAAAGCTGAGATCATTTTGTCTGAAGGGAAAATAGAAAAAATAATTATCAGGAATATAAAAGGGCGAAAACCCCTTAAAGGAAAAGACCTTACTAGCTTAAAGAAGTTTTTGGAACATTATTCGGATGAAATTGTAAGAAAATGGATAGACTATTTTGTATACCAGAAGGATATTCATTTTGAAAGAATAACTAGGAGGCTATAAAAATGGAAATTTTAGAACAGTATACTACGCATATTGCCCAAGAAGATATTTCAATCCTTGACGCTAATTATATCGGAGACTTTGCCATTAGAATTTCATTTAATAATGGCCATCAAAAGCTAGTAGACTTCAAACCCTTTCTCGAATCTGCTAAACATCCCTCTGTTAAGAAATATTTAGATGAATCCCTTTTTAAGGAATTTCAAATTGTAAATGGCAACTTAGATTGGAATGATTTTGATCTTTGTTTCCCTATATATGATTTGTATATAAACGCGTTGAAAAAAGAAAATACAACCTACAATATTAAGTAGGTGCAATATATCCTAAGCTTCCTGCTGCTCCACCACGATGTATGAAATCATAGTCACAAAGAGCCTATAACTTGAGAACAGGCTAGAATTAATATAATTGCCTTTGTGTCACTATTCCCCAAATTTACCCTCCAAAATCCCTGGGCGAAAAAAACAGGGATTTTACCAGGTAAATTAATATCCCCAGCTAACGGGAAGAGGAATAATTAAACCCAAAAATAGATGCTGATAATCAGGTAATTAGCTAACGTTAGTCAGGATAAAAAAAATACGTATCTTGACTTAAAGGAAAAATGGAAAGTAAAAATTACATATCGAGAATCACCATCATACCTACCATTTGCCACGGGAAGCCTACAATCAGGGGATTGCGATATCCAGTTGAAAATATGTTAGAGTTGTTAGCTGGTGGGATGACTTTTGAAGAAATTCTTGATGATTATCCAGATTTAGAAAAAGAAGATTTACTCGCCTGCCTGGAATATGCGGTTAAAGTTACCCAAACGAAAAATATTTACCCTCTGGCTTCGTGAAGTTTGTAGTGGATGCCCAATTACCTAGGAAACTGTCTTATTGGTTGAGAGACTAAGGGTATGACAGCATTCATACCTTAGGTTTACCTAAAGGCAACGGCTCTGATGATATTGAAATCAGAAAGTATGCTGACCGAGAAAAAAGAATAGTTATTTCCAAAGATCACGCCTTTTGGGATGATCATATCGTTCATGGAAGTCCCCAAAAACTATTGATTATAAAAACAGGCAATATTATTAATCCCGTCCTGATAAAGTTGTTTGAACAGAATATGGAAAAAATTGAAGCCTCCTTTAAACAAAATAGTTTGGTGGAGTTAAATTGGCATAGCTTAATTATTCATAGTTGAAAATAGTAGACCAAAGATAACACATGACTAAATGCCCAGGCTTCGCCCAGCATATAGCCCAAACGTTCTCTGCAAGCTATCAAAAAAGGAACACACCCAATTCTGTAAATTGTGTTATAATTCCCGTTTTCTGTGTTATTTAACAGGTTCTCATAGGTTTTTCTTTGCATAACAAATTAAAATTATAATTATGTCAGAAAAACATGGAACAATCTATTGGAGTGAGTTGATAACGCATGATGTCGATGCAGCCCGCAATTACTTTGAAAAGGTCGCTGGTTGGACTTTCACCACTGTGCAGATGCCAGAAGGCCCGTATCAAATGGGCTCAATTGGCGGAAACAATTTCACAGGCATTATGGACATCAAATTACACCCGGAAATGAAGGACATGGAGACCTTCTGGTTAACATCTATCACCGTTGATGATGTGGATGCAACCGTTGCGCAAACGCGTGAACTTGGTGGTAAAATCATAAGGGAGCCATTTGAAGTGCCTGGTATGGCAAGAATCGCGATTGTCTCTGATCCTTCAGGTGGGATAGTTGGGTTTGTGACCCCATTAGCGAATGAGGTTAATGCCCAATCATAGATTTTTTTAATAAAATGATTAGTGCCGAATATGCGCTATCGTTTTGTGAGGATAAATAAGTCAGACAGCATCGAGTACTACCTCGGTGCTATTTTTGATTAAAATCTCTTTATTTTTATCAGAATGTCTCAAGAAATAATCAATATTCAATCCATAAGCCAGTTGCATAACTGCGTGGGTTTAGACAAACCCACCCATCCATTAATTAGTCTTGTAGATGTTTCTCAATTGGAGACCCAGCAAGAAGGGATAGGAATGCGAATGACCAGCAGTTTATATATGATCGCAATCAAAGACAAAAACTGTGGATTGCAATATGGAAGAAATACATATGATTTTGATGAGGGCGTGATGTATTTTACAGCTCCCCATCAAATTATGGAAGTGACAAATGCTCAAAAGAAAGGTGAAAGACAGGGGTGGGTAATCAATTTTCATCCAGACCTTATTCGCAACTTGCCTTTAGGGAAGACAATAGAAAACTACAATTTCTTCTCTTACGATGTTCACGAAGCTTTGCACCTTTCAGAAGCCGAACAGCAGACCATAATGGACTGCGTAAATATTATAAAGAATGAAATTTCAGCGCGAATTGATAATCATAGTCAAACGGTGATTGCTTCCTCTTTAGAACTTTTACTCAATCTTTCACAACGGTTTTATGAAAGACAGTTTAATACCCGTTCCGCTAAAAACTCGGATATTTTATCTCAATTTGAGGTTCTTTTAAAAAAATATTATCAAGAAGGAAAATTTACTACCATAGGAATTCCCTCAGTTGAATACATAGCCGAAAAAGTGTTTTTATCACCAAATTATTTGAGCGACTTATTAAAAAAAGAAACTGGTCAAAGTGCCAGAGATAAAATCAATTCGTTTGTAATTGAAAAGGCAAAAACACGTCTTTTATCCGAAACTACCTTGGTAAGTGAGATAGCGTATGACCTGGGGTTTAATTATCCGCATTACTTTAATCGCTTATTTAAAAGCAAAACAGGGAAAACACCTAAAGAATATAGGCAATTGAAAAAGAAGGAATGCTTTGAAGAAATAACTTGATAAATGAAGAGCAAATAAAAAATTGGGTTGAATCCATCTCTTACGCAACAATGATGATTTTAGACGGAAGTGATAATTCAACTGCATTTGAACTTTACGAGCATGAATATAATAAAAGGAGATTTAATTGAATTGGCAATTGGCGGTAAATTCGATTTGATAATTCATGGATGTAATTGTTTCTGTACAATGGGTGCAGGAATTGCGAAAACAATTAAACAAAAATTTCCAGAAGCCTATAAAGCAGATTTGCAAACAGAGAAAGGTGATAAATCGAAATTGGGTAAAATTAGTTGGGCGAAATCAAAAACAGGAAATGGGGCATTAATAATTGTGAATGGATATACTCAATTCAATTGGAAAGGAAGTGGAAGAAAAGCGGACTACGAAGCGATTAGAGAAGTCTTCAAAATAGTGAAGAAAGAATTTTCAGGATTGAGAATAGGTTATCCAGCAATCGGGGCAGGATTGGCGGGCGGAGATTGGAAAATAATTTCAGAAATAATCAAAGAAGAATTGAAAGATGAAAATCATACTTTCGTTGAATATCAAAAATAGAAAAAAGGATACGGAAGCGAACAAAGCAAAGCCGTCGATTGCCAGCAAAAGCTGGCAACTGCGGCTATGTGGGACGTTAGGTAAAAAAGAAATAAACTAGACTTCCTGATTCCTAAAACAAACAAAAAACCGTAAATTCAAGATAAACAATTGTTATGAGAGATAACATCATCACTATCTCACCGGATATACAAAGTGGTACCCCTGTATTTTCCAACACCAGAGTACCTGTGAAAAATCTCATCGATTATCTCAAAGGAGGAGATAGTATTGAAGAATTTTTGCATGACTTTCCCTCAGTATCTAAAGATCAGGTTTTCGCCTTATTAGAATTGATTGAGCAAATAGTCACCTTTACTCCAACTACTCCTCATGAAAAAAATGCTGCTTGATGAAAACCTACCCAAACCTTTAAAAAATCATTTTTCAGATAAAGTCGAAGTTCTTACAGTACCAGAAATGGGTTGGGCTTCTAAAAAAAATGGTGAGTTAATTTCCTTAATGGTTCAGGAAGGGATAGAATACTTGATAACCGTTGATAAAAACCTGGAATATCAACAAAATTTAAGTAAGTATTCTATTAGGTTAATTGTTCTTTTGACCTATTCCAATAGATATAAAGATTTAAAAAATAAGGTAGAAATTATTGAAAACCATATTTCCCAGATGAAAGAAGACCAGAAATTACGCCATATTGATCTGAGAAACTAATACTTAGACAGGAACCTCAAACTCAGTATATACCCCACCATCTGCTCAAGCTCTGCCTTGGTAAGCGCGGGATGGGCAGGCATAATGACATTGCCTCCCCAATTGCCGCTACTCCCATTTTTAATTCGATTGGGAAGAGAATCAACAACGAAGTCTTCGTTCCCGTAGCGTAGGGCAACTTCCCTAAATCCAGGTCCAATGAGCTGGCCTTCTGCTCGATGGCAAGACAAGCAATTATGGGCCTCGATGAGTTTTTTACCTTTCTCATATCCTGAAATTGGGGGCAAGAAGGCAGAGGGGACAGGCTTTGTTTCTTCAGCAAGTAAGGGTTTGGGTTTTCCTTCTACATAAACGATTCGGCGTAGGGCCGCATCGGCATTTTGTCGATAGCCCAATTGGCCATATTCGAGGATATATAGGCTGCCATCGGGGCCGAGCTCCATATCGATGATTTTATTGAACTGCTGGCTATCCAGGAAGGGTTCTATGGTAAGAATTTCGTAGTTTTCATCGAAGGCTATGACCCTGATCCAGTTCCTTACCCAGTCGTAGATGAACATTTTTCCGGTGTAATAGGCGGGAAGTTTTTCGCTAGATGGGGGAAATAGATCCG
>JBCCLN010000271.1:0-5385 GCA_039026865.1 Bacteroidota bacterium
CCGGTGAAGGATGTCGAACTCTTTTTGAGTTTGAGCAGCATCAAGATAAGTGTTAAAGCTTGGATGTAGACCAATCTCGTGGCCACGCTGATGGATATGCCTAATGAGTTGGCGGATAGCAGGATGATGGATGCTGTAATTACCGTCTCGTTTTTTGTCAGTGGTGTCGGTGATGAAGTAAAAGGCACTGATGAGACTATGCTTTTCGCTTAGGTCCATAAGCCAGTTAAACGTATTAAAGGGGTCAGCAGCTAAGTTGCCCTGCTTTACCTGATTCCAGGTGCGAATACGAGATAGACTTTGCTCTGGATTGCGGCGCTTGATCAAGTCACCTGCCAAGTTACGGGCTAATAAAGGAAAATTGGTAAAAGTATATTGATAGGGACAATCGACGTCATGACTGACATGCATTTGAAACTTTCGAGGTTGCCTCTCTAGCCCTGGCCAGAGTTTTTTCATACAGGCCCACAGAATTTCGGCATATTCATTAACGATGGGACGATGAAGAAAGCCTTCCTGATAAGCGAGGGATGCAGTAGCTGGAAAGCGATCGAATTGGTCCTTATCAAGTCTTACGAACTCTTCATAACGAGTAAGTATAAAAAAGGCAGAACCAAAGATATCTAAATCCAAAAAAATGCTGTGTCTAGATAGCTTGAATAACTCACAAGAATCTTCAAATCCCCCATAAATCATTGGAACTTGGGAGTTGACCAATTTATGAGACATAAAATCTTCAGTGATATTCCATATCCTTAAAGGTTGTTTAGGCAAAGAGTTTTCAGCAAGCCAAAACTTACTTGGCACTTTAAAGAACTTGTCTACTACGGTAATCTTCTCTAAACCATCTAACTGAATCACAGTGTTAGATTGATTCCGAACATAAATCTTATATGGAAGCCCTAAAAACTCATGAATTATAATAGATATTATGTATTTCCGCTCTGCTTCATAGGTTGGCGGCATTGAGATAGTAAACATCATTCAGAAGAAAAGATTGCCTTGACAATATCTCGACTTGACATGCAGAACTGCATTCTTTTGCTCATTTTTCGAATTCTAAAGTATGGGGTTTGTATCGCTCCAAAAGCTCTAAAAAAGCGTTCAATAGATTCGTACATTGAGCCTTCAAAATCAAACTTATTTGTCACTTTCGAAGAGAATTTTATTGCTTCCCAAAGTAGTAAACTCATAGCTCCACTACTTCGCAATTCTGGATCTCCTCCTCCTATCAAATAGTATGCAGAATCATCATCCCAAACAATGTAAATGGCTGCATGAGTTCGTTGTTTAGCATCTTCGGCAAGCAGAATTTTTCGTGATTCTCTTATCCTACAAGCATCATCTATGCGATGAACGAGAGAAGTGCTATATGGAATATTAAGTCCTTGCCGCTCAAATGTCATCTTGACCAGATCAAGCAACTTATCAAGATTTGAATCATCACGTATCTTCAACGTTTTCTGTGCTTTCCGAATGTCACTTCGTATACTCCCTTTGAAATTAGACCAAACTTCATCTAAATCATGCAGAGAATCTATTACGTATGTATATCGAGTAGTTTGGGTAAAGCCATTCCAATAAAATGGCAGCCAATTATTAATTGAGTAATGAAAATTCTGACAAAACAGGTCAAAATCAGGAAGTTCAGCAATGAGATTATTAAATATATTTTTCTGTTGGGCCAGATTGTTTATATATTTTCCATCTAACTTACATATACAGGGACCTAAAGTTTGAGTCAAAGGTGGGCTGATTAAATACTTCAACCCAAACTTGAATCTCAATAAGTAGGGCATTGAAGCGATCACTTTGTTCTCTTTTTTCGCTAAAACCACATTCCATTGATTACTTTCACAAACTGCGTCTAACCACCACGGCTGGGAGAAAAGATTGAGTCTTTCATGTGTTGCAAATAACCTATATTCTTCTTTGGCATTCATTAAGAAGACCTCTTAATACATATATGCACTCTATAAGGATAAAAGTTTGAGCCAAATATCTCGGCAGTACAAGGAATCTGAATCATATTCTCGATTTCTTCTAAACTGTACCAAAACCCCATTTTATCGAAACGGCCCAATGCTGAAAAAATTGCTTGAAGAAAATTCCTTTTTGTTTTTCTGGCAAGTGACATTTTTCCGTTAGGCCATAACTCCCCATAAAAGTAACTTTTTCTAAGATGTATATATGGAAGATTAAACATCACAAATAGCCCATTTTCCTCTAAGGCTGGCAACATGTTATTCAAGTGTTTCTCAAGCATATCTCGTGAAAAATGTTGATGTACCGCATTCCCAAAAATAAGGTCAAATTTCTGACTTGGTACATATTTAGAGGCATCATGTTCAATCAAGAGTACCTCGGGATGATTTTCTTTAAAGATGCTGACAAGAGAAGATGAAAAATCAATTCCTGTATACGCCTTTTCATCGAAGCCAAAATATTTAAATAAAGCGCCGTTACCGCATCCAATTTCGAGCACCTTTCCACTTTCATAACCCATATACAAAAGTATATTCATCAGCTCATTTGCATATGCCTGATAAGCCTTGGAGTTATTTTCCCTATGTAGAGGGGTTTTTTGAGTTTTCCAAAGCTCTTTATAAAAGTCTTCGGGTTTCATGAGAACTATTCTCTTAACTCTGAATTTACTATTACTGCTTTTGCTAAATCTCCAACGGTTTTAATGATATGCAAACCACCTATATCTTCTCCATAAGAATATTGCGAGTTTTTAGAGTCGCCAATAAATTCTTCTATAAATACCTCATGCAAAATTACATTGGGATTTTCGTGAGCTGCCTTGCAAAATTTCAAGGCTTCTTCTATTTTTAATTTCAGGTAGGGAATATCGTTTGGGTGTTTTCTTAATTGGATTAAAAAGTAAATTCGCAGATGGTCTTCTTTTATTAGAGACTTATGTGAGGAAGCAGTAATTCGGTGAATATACTTATTTTGTGGAAAATGAATGTATGGCCTAATAACACTAGCTTGAGATTTTAACATGCTAGCAAGCACATGCCAATATTCCTTTGAGGTGGCAAATTTTGGTCTTGATATATTTTCATTTAAAATAGAAACTGATTCTGTTATATAAGTCTTTTTGGTCAGAAGCTCACGACCTGAAGACAATAAGATCTTTTGGCCGGATAAATGATTTCCTCTAATACTGATTACTTTCTCAGAAACAAGACCTATATCGTTTTCTTCTATAGAATCTTTCAGTTTTTGTAAAAAGGTGACATATCCACCAACTGGTTCTTTGATACCATTGAAATTAAATAAGTTTAGCAAGCGATATCGAAAACTAAACCAAACTTTTTCCCTTAATGAGAATAAAGAAAAACGTTCTCCCTTTTTGAATTTTAAGGAGCTTGGCACACAAGCATTGAAAGCCCTTATTAAAAAGACTGTACAGTAAAATAAGAGTAGTTGAATAAACTCAAAAACGATGCTTTTTCTACTCGTATAAGGAAATTGTTTGCCATTTTCAAGTATTTTTATTGGCTGAACTTCTGGTTCTTTGAACTGAATGCCTATTAGGTCAGAAATGACGTCGTAAGCATTTCCATAAAACTCTATAAGGTGGCATGCAGTTTCTGTGAAACCGACTTCAGGTATATATTTAATCTTCCAAGCTCCTCCTATTTCTGTCTCAGCTTCAATAATTACAGTGGATAAGCCGGCACGCGAAAACTTGACCGCAAGCATTACCGCTATTGGACTTGACCCGATAATTATTCTGTCAAATATGACCATATTCACGGCTATACTCAGTATTCGCTTTTAGATGAAGTAAAAATCTAAAGAAGTATCCTAGAAGGACAATCAACGAGATTGAAGTAACTGTCATGGTAAAACCTATTTCATTAATAGACGCTAACCTTAGCCAAATAAAGGCTAGGAAGATAGTAAGGCTATCTGAAAGCAATTGATAGTGCTGCTTTCTATATACAATCAAATGATTGGTAGAGCCAAAAATAAAGCTTCCTATTACTTGTGGTGTAATTGCTGCTAAAATCGCTCCGGCTTTGAACCATTTTTCCTGTCCGAAGATTATGCCAATATAAAGCGGACCAGAAAGACAAATTAAAAGTGGAATAATTGAAACAAAAGCAAGCCGCAGCAGAGTTTTCTTATACATGCTTCTGAGGTGCACTGGATTTTCTTTCACTAACTTCGATGCCTCTGCCCAAAAACTTTGGGATAATGGCTTTGAAATCAGCATCATTGGTGCGATCGCAATCCTACTAACTATCGTATAGTATCCCAGTTCTTTTAGAGAATAGATGCTCATCAAAGACAAAGGCAATAACGTAAGAAAGCCATAATTAACTGCACCGACAAAAACTGAAAACGAACACTCTCGCATGAAGTTTTTGTATGTATATAAGATTGTTTGAAGCTTTAACTCAGTGAATGTACTTGTTTTAATTCTAATTGATTTGACTAAGATTATCGCGCCGACCCACACCTTCAAAACATGTCCAAGAACAAGTCCCAACACACCCAAGCTAAATACTCCTGCAGCCACTTTGAAGCCTGTGGATAAAGTGACTTGAAAAATTGAAGACCTTGACACTGAGGTCATATCAGCCGTCTTTATATGTACACCAGTTGTTATTTGCAATAAACCTTCGCCTAGCAAGCTAATAATTACAAATGGCCAATATGACAATAGATTGGCGTATTTTTCAGCGATTAAAGGGTGGTTAATGCGAGCAAGCGTAAGTATAAATAAGCCACTGCTCAATACAAGAATAACGAATCCTATTATTAACAAACTTACGGTTTCTTGATGACTCTTCGTATTTGGAATTGACCATTCTACTCTTCCAGTTGAGAAAATCAGGAGAAAGCCAGTGAATGTTGTTAGTAGCGTGAGAGCGCCAAAATCACCTGGAGAATACAAGCGTGTTAGTAGAGGAGCCGCCAAAATTGGTAATATTTGAGCAAAGATATTCGCTTTGGCAACTTTAATAAAGTTTTGTCGAAAGCGTGATCCTTTCTTAGAGTTCAGAACATCTTCTATAAATTGCTTCATGTAAGCAATATTTTTCAAGTACTTACACTCCTTTCAATTTGCAGATTCCATTAGCTACCGAATATTTTTCTCCAGTTACTGGGCAGTAGGCATCTCCGTCATCTCGGGTCGTCAGGTCAAGCTGCTTACCAGCACGACTCATCCAACCAACTAGCCGGGCTGGAACCCCTGCGACCATGGCAAATCTTTGAACGTCTTTGGTAACCACGGCTCCAGCTGCCACAAAGGCATACTCATTTAGCGTTACGCCACACACAATGGTGGCATTTGCGCCTATGCTAGCGCCTCGCTTAACGCGTGTTATCAAATAGTCTTCAGATGTATTACGGGGAAATTCG
>JBCCLN010000272.1:0-5350 GCA_039026865.1 Bacteroidota bacterium
CAAGTAAGCCTATCCTCTCCTTGCCGAAAGGCCGAACTGACAGAAAAAAAATCAGTCCTCTCTCATCTCAACTACAGCATTGTCGATCTTCAAAGAACTAACTATCTTGTGCCCTTGATCGACATTCAGAGCACACAAAGATCATAACAAATACTAAAATGAATATGCGAACTAAGCTCTTTGACGTACAGGTGCAAACAGGAAACTTCGGTGCTTCTAGCAACTGGGGCGCATACTCATTTTAGTTGGACGTTGTCAGCAATTCAATTGGGGAGTTTCGATTGCAGTGCTTTCAGGAAGTTAAGAACAGTTTTTGTTTGATTGGAACAAGCGCAATCTTTTCTAAAAGACTACGCTGATGCGTTATTTATGGGGTATTGCACGATAAAAACAATAAAGAAAAATGAAGATTTTGAATATACCTTTTCCAGTTCTAATAATTCTACTTCTATATATCGGTTGCAAAGTACAATCTCCCCTTACTCTCTCAACGCTTATCAAGAAGGCTTTAGATTACGAATAGAACAATCTGACACATTAGGTCAGTTCTATGGTATTAATCTGGAAATGAAAGCAAATAAAGATTCTCTCCCACCTTTTTATATTCTTGGTTGTAATTGGAAAAGGTGCGTTACGATAAGTGATTCTAGTTATATTGTTTCAAATCAAGATGATTGTCCTAATTTAATGACCACTTGCAAATTGGGGAAGGATGAGACGCTTACCCACAGAATAGTACTTTACAAACCATCACTGGATCTGAAGCTTCCAAATAAAAATGTCAGAGTTGGAATCTCAATCATTCCCCCCTCAGAACATCCATACGGCGAATACGGTTCGGACGAATGGCGGAATTGGAACTCAAGGTACGATTCTATAAAAAACCTTGAATCAAAGTCCAGAATAGTATGGAGTAACGAGGTTGAACTTAAAGAAACTGAGAATGCTGAAATAAAAATCACTAATTATTACAAAAAAGTTCGCAACAGATAGCGGGTATGCTACCTCATTCTGTCTCAAGCTCTTTTTTGAAATATCCCGATAACGTTCAAAAAACTAAATGCAATGAAACGAATCATAATTATTATATTTTTCTACACCATTTCAACACCGTTTTTCTCTAATGCAGAACATACTCTGAATGATCATGATGTACTTGTCGAAAATGGAGAAATAAAAAAAGTATGGTATCGAGGAAATGATAAGTCGATTGTAATCCCTTCCTTTTTAGACGGACAGACTGTAACTAGTATTGGACTTTGGGCTTTTAAAGATGTCAAAGCCAAAAGTATCCACATTCCTAATAGCGTAACAACGATACGCGGTTTGGCATTTAGATATAATAATCTTGATAGCCTCATTATTCCGAGCAGCGTTACACATATTGGAGAAAGTGCATTTGGTGGAAATAAAATAGTACATATTGCAATTCCAAAAGGCCTAGAACATATTGGAAACTATGCTTTTACTGACAACAAACTCAAGTCTATAACCATTCCAAATAGTGTTACTCATATTGGAGATGGAGCATTCCGTAATAATAAACTCTCAGAAATTGCTCTTCCAAATAGCGTAAAGCACATTGGGGATTTCGCTTTTTACAATAATATGCTTAATAGAGTAACAATTCCGAATAGCATTACTCATATTGGAGCAGGGGCATTTAACAAAAACCTTATTGAAGAAATCAATAATCAACTGTCCAAAGGACTTATTTATGCTCGTGACTATTCTGGACAAGATAAGAAGACTACAATTGTATCTTATGGAGGGGGATCAAAGGATATTGACTTCATACCAAAATCCGTAACATCAATTGAAAAGGATGCATTTTTTGATGTAGACATTACTTCCATTACATTCCCATATAATGTCACAAGAATAGGTGAAAGTGCGTTTGCAAGTAATAAACTTAAAAGTATTATCATCCCCAATAGCATAACTCATATTGGAGCCATGGCATTTGCGGCCAACGAATTAACCAAAATCAACATACCAAACAGTATAGTGTCTGTTGAAAAAAGAGCGTTCTATAATAACAAAATAGAGACGCTTACAATCCCTAATTCCGTGCAAAAAATTGAAAAAGCTGCATTTGCAAAAAATCAACTTAAGAGCATCAGCATACCATCAAGTGTTAACTTTATAGGAAAGGCAGCATTTCTTGAGAATGAGCTTGAAAGCATAACCTTGCCCATGGAAAAAAAATGGATGGATAGTAATGGTAAAACTTTTACCAAAGGAAAAAATGTTGTTAGTGATCTTGGTCTGGAGTACAAGGTATTTTGATAATATTATTCAATGCTTGCCAAGCAAATATTTTCAACAATTGGTTATTTATTTCACAAAAGCTGACAACAAGGTCTATATCGCCATGGCGATTCTGAGCAGTCCGAGACTTTTCTGCATTCTGGCAGCCCCGGGAAAAATCTCCGATTTTTCCATGTGGTCGAAAACAAGGTCATGAAAAAAACGAAGATTTTCCCTACTTTGTGTCCGAAAATTTAAATCAATCAAACGCCACGTGACATAGACAGGCGTTATGCTTAACCTACCCATGAAAAAAATTCTAGCTCATTTTTTTGTTTTGTGCATCACCATTTCATGCACTTCTTTTAAGAAGTACTCTGATATTTCTCAAAACTTATCGAACGATAAAGAATATGTTTTCACATTAACTAGGTCGAGTGATGATAAAAAAATTGTAAAAATCGGGCCCAACTTAGGTGAAACAAAAACTCCATCAAATAGAGCCATGTTTGAACGATCGATTGTCCAAATAGCTGCAGATACAAACCTTAATATTTCTTTTTCAAATTATGAACTAAAGAATGATACGAATCAAATACGAATCAAAAGTGAAATAAAATCTATCGAATGGAAATTCGCAATGATTGCGAACATGTTTGTTGAAATGGAGTATGAAGTTGACAGTAAGAAATATTACATAACAGGCAACTACAAGAAATGGTCTGGTGGGACAAAGACTGAATCGCTCCTTAATTCCATACAAGACGCAAACTATCAACTTTTGAAAACCCTATCGGAAATAGAATAAGCATAACAGTTGCTAGCACGAATACGCCAAACTGCCTCTTTGCTGACTGAAGTGCAAAAATCGCCATGAATCAGCTGCTGGGAAAGGGCTGTGCTTTCTACTTTGCGCACCTCGCAGGATTTTTCTCTTTCTGAACGCAGTGCTTTCTACAAACTTTGGAAGCACCGGCAGATTCATTAGTTTTATCGGAACTTGCCAAGTTCGGGGCGCACTCCTGCTAGCTTGGCGTTAGCACACATAACGCAACTCAGTAAACATGGCAACTCTTATTGGATTTCTAGGCTTAGCACTTTTCATTGCCTTGATCGTTGGACTTATCAAACCCTCGACAGTCCTGCGGTGGGACAGTAAACCAACTCGACTAAAAGTTTTTGGCTACTGGATTTTATCATTTGTAATCCTTGGCATTCTGTCCGCACTAACTGAATCTGAGGAAGACCGTGCCGCGAACAGTTTACAACAGGCTAAAAACTATATCGAACAGGAAAACTATTCAAGAGCAATAACCAGACTTGAAGACATTGACTCAACCAGCTCGCTTTATCAAGAGGCTCAGGAACTCATAAAAGAGGCAGACAGTCTGAACACTGCAACGGAGGAACAAAAAAGGTTAGCGGCTGAACTTGAAGCTAAGCAAGCTGCTGAACAAGAATTGAAGAGCCAAAAAGAACAGTTGGAACGAGAGATTAAAGCGGTGAACGATGGAGTGGATTTTTCAACTTATCGTGGTTCGGTAGATGCCCTTCAATTAGAGATAGTCTTATTCGGAACTTGGGCGGACGTTATAACAAAGGGAGAGAACTCTGAGGACCCAGAAATCAAAAGACTTGCAAGACAACTAAAATCTAAAATTGTCAACCTTCAAGTACGTGAATTTCCCAAAATGCGACAGGAGTATGCAAAAGTTGTTGCCGGACTAATGTGGGAGCATGACGTGTATGTAAACTGTAGTGGGAGTCGAAACGTGTATCTGAACTTTGTGGGTGCTCTGTTTGCAGCTAACAAGAACATCAAAGATTTCCAGGAACAACTTCAGGACGCTCCAACACTTTTCCGATTCAAACAAACGAGGTATCGTTGGTACAAAGAGGCTGACGAATATCAATATTACACGACTTACGAAGGAAAGGACTCTGACTTAGTGGATTTCAGCCAATATTAACTCGAAAAACGTGTGCTAACAGTTGCTAGCATGAATGCGCCAACTGCCATTTTACAGATTTCAGTGCAAAACTTCACCATGAATCTACCGCTGGAAAAGGACAGTGCTTTCTACTTACTTCTGCTCGCAGGAGTTTTTCTTTCTGAACGCAGTGGTTATCTGATACTTTGGAAGCACCGGCAGATTCACTAGATTAGTGCTTTCTGCCAAGCTCGGGGCGCACTCCTGATAGCTTGGCGTTAGTTTCCATTCCACTCCGATCTAATTTCACCTGTTATGGAAAGATATTATAAATGTCTTTTCGGTTAGCTACTCTTGCGAACTCTACTGAATCTCCAGAAACGAACACCCCAATTCGATAATCACCTGAACGAATTCGAAACGCATCTTCATAACCTTTCAACTTTTTTGTTGCTGGCACTTCTGTGATACTTTGAACTTCCCTAACTAACTCGATTATTTCTAGGATCGCAGCTCGATCTTTCGGCTTCTTTATCTTATCAAGATCCTTACTGAACTTCTTGAGAAAGACAACTTTCAACTTGCCTTCAGTTTTTGCATTACTTCGTCTTCCGATACGACTTCAGAACGATCCACTTCTTTCATCATAATGGATAAACCCAAGTCTTCCAATTCTTCATCAGATAACACCTTTGAACGCACTCCTAGCTTGTTTAGCAACTCCGAAACAAACTCGAACTCCTTACTATTTTTTGGGCTAACAACTATTGAACTCATATAACAAAGATAACGAAATGAAATACGGAAACTAACAATATGTATAAGGCATGTGCTTACGTGCTTTCTACAACTGCATCTGAACTCGCCCGTGAGTCAGCCATCGAGAAAATTCTGTGCTATTTGGGGACTTCATCTCGCGAGAGCTTTGGATTTGAGAGCCGTGTCGGTATCTGGAAAGTTGTGCGCACTGGCAGACTTCACTATTTTAGTGCTGTCCATAAAGTGAGAGCACACGCCTCATACATGGACGTTATGTGTAAAATGTGCTTCGATGAAAATTTACCTAACTTCTATTTTCCTACTGACTCTGACTTCAATATTTGGACAATCGGTAATTGAATGGTCACCTGATTATGAAGTACAACTTGAGGACTTTCAATCTCCACAAA
>JBCCLN010000273.1:0-5335 GCA_039026865.1 Bacteroidota bacterium
TGCAAACAAGGAAAATAGATTATTTAAATAAAGTAAGCACAATTATTATAATTAATTCTTAAAAATAGAAACATATACTTAAAAGTTGTCGTAATATTTATTCTTAAAAGTAGAAAGTTATGAAAGGATACCTAGGAGAGTTTGAGGAACTGGTACTATTAACGATCGCTAATCTGGCAAATGAAGCCTATGGTGTCGCCATACTAAATGATATCTCAAAGAGAGCCAACCGAAAGCTCAGCATCGGTGCGTTGCACTCTACTCTCACCCGTCTGGAAGAAAAGGGGTATATCTCCTCTTTCCTGGGAGAGCCAACTAATGAAAGAGGCGGCAGACGAAAGCGATACTTCGAACTCACCGATAGTGCCAAGCTAGAACTCGCCAATATGAAGGCACTAAGAGACCAGTTGTGGGCTGGTGCAAAAATTAACCTATCGCTGAAATGAGTGCTCCACCAAAAATCGCTCAACATCTTCTGCGGTGGTTTGCAGGTAGAGCGGACTTGGAAGATATTCTGGGAGACATAAATGAGGTTTACTTATGCAATCTCAAAGATGCTAAGAAATGGCAAGCTGACCTAAACTATTGGAGGCAAGTATGCTCATTGCTGTTTTCCTATGGACTTAAAAAAAGAAAAAGAAGTGCAGCCTACGCACCCTACTACTCCAAAAACTCAATTGCCATGTTTAAAAACTATTTTAAAATCGCCATTCGAAATTTTGCGAAGCACAAGCTATTTGCAACGTTGAACATATTCGGCCTTGCGCTGGGGATGAGTGTCTGCCTAATCGCATTGACCATGACGGTAACAGTGCATTTAATGGATGAATTCCACCATAAGAAAGCCAGAATACACCAAATCAATACCTCTTTCAAAGGTGAAGCCAACAAGACAACCTATAGTTCTACCTTCCCTGCAGCATCGGATTACCTCAAACAGAATTATCCTTTCGTAGAAGCGATTGTCGATATTCAATCGGGTTTCAAGCCAGTAGTAGATCATCATGGTCAACTGCTTGATTTTTCAGGATACTTCGCAGGTGAAGCATTTTTCAATGTCTTCAGCTTCAATTTGATTCAGGGAAATTCCGATGCCGTATTGAAAGACCCTTTTAGTATGGTACTGACAGAAAAAACAGCAAAAAAGCTATTCGGAGATGGGAACGCCCTCGGTAAAACCATCAAAACAGACCTAGGAATCTTTAATGTGACTGGCGTGATGGAAGACCTTCATCAAACCCATTTCTTTTTTGAAATGCTTACTTCTTACGAGACCTATAATAAGTTAACTGTGAAAGATCTTAAAAATGACTGGGTGAATTTCCGAAATCATTATGCTTATACCCTGCTACACGAAGGCACCAAAACCAGTCAATTAGCAGCTGCATTAACTGAAACGGCAGAAATAGCTAATGCCTATCATCCAGACGAAGGCATTGACCTACAATTTACAGAAGTGTCTAATATAGTGCCACACAGATGGAACAACACCAATGCCCTTGGGGTGGGGTGGGAAGAGAAGGCATTGGTTTTCTTTATAGCAATAGGGATTTTAATCCTGACGCCCTCTATATTTAACCATGTCAACTTATCAATAGCCCGATCACTAAAAAGAGCCAGAGAAATCGGGATTCGTAAGGTGATGGGAGTACAAAAGAGGCAGATTAAAACTCAGTTCATCATCGAAACCATGCTGATTGCCCTCCTTGCGCTAATCGTATCATTTTTCATCATGGTACCAATGAAAGAGTTCCTTCTAGAGATGGTTTATTTCTCAGAGGTTGTAGACACAGACCTTAATAGCTACCAAGTCTTGGTTTTCGTAGGTTTTGCCCTGCTGGTTGGTTTGATTGCGGGTATTTTTCCAGCTCAGTACTTTGCTCGATTAAATCCTGTTCAGACCTTGAAAGGTGAGGTTTTGAATGGAGAAAATAAGGTAGCAGGTTACAAAAAGGGACTGTTTGTTTTTCAGTTTTTTATGTCGCTCGTTTTCGTTATCGGTGTGGCAGCCATAGGCAAGCAGTACAGATTCGTATTGAATAACAATCATGGCTTTGAATCCAATAATGTGCTGTCTGTTCCCTTCAGTGATATAGAAAAGCAAATTTTGATGAACGAACTGGGTAAGCATCCGCATGTGAAGGCTGTAACTGCTTCCTCAAACTTACCCGGTCTACGCTCACCTGAACGTATCCAAGTGTCCTCTAATGGGATTGATTCTATTGATGTCATGCAGGTCTATGTAGCAGATAACTTCGTGGAGCAAATGCAAATGGAGCTAATATGGGGTGAAAGCAAGGCTATCAGTCTTTCGAATCAGAATGAAGAACTGGTTCTGGTTAATCAACAACTAATCCAATCCTTGAAAGTGTTCCACAGAAAAGCGGATACGCTTCGATTTACGATAGCTGACGGAACCAAATGTAGCGTGGTCGGTATCCTTAAGGATTTCAACTTTGAGCCACTGAGTGAACTAATCAGTCCGCTTATCATGCGGTATTCCTTAGAAGAAAGCAATTATGCTTTGGTCACTGTGAATTCGCCGAACATCAAACGAACCATCACCGATTTGGAACTTATCTGGAGCAATATTAACCAAAACAGGACTTTTGAGGCCTCTTTCCTTGATGATGAGATTGAAGAGGCCTACTTCATCTTTGTCGCTCAGCTTAAGTTTTTTAGTGTGCTGAGCATCTTGGCAATTACCATTTCATGCCTGGGGTTATTGGGTATGGTCTCCTACACTACTGAAAATAGAACCAAAGAGATCGCGGTGAGAAAAATTATGGGCGCGACTAAAGCCCGTCTTTTCTACCTGCTAACAAAGGACTTCCTGAAGTTGATTGCTATCTCTGCACTGTTGGCGATTCCTTTTTCTTACTTTTTCTACGACAAAATCTTCCTTCATTTCTTGATCAGATATGGAACCGGTCTTGGAGTTATTGAAGTAGTGATTAGCATTTTGTTTCTCTTCATGGTTGGAACAGCTTCTATTTATTGGCAGACTGCAAAAGTGACAAAAGCGAACCCTGCGACAAAGCTGAGGTATCAGTAAATAGGCATCAATTTGAGTCTGAACTAAATAACATGATCAAAGACTATCATTCATAAGCCTGCGCAGTGCGACTAACTGAACTATTTCAAAGACTAATGTATTAAATATTTTTATCGATGTTTGAATAGTCTACGCAATCCAGTCCAGCTTATCAGATGATAGTTGTTCGTTATGTTTATTAATCAAATATGAGAAAGACAATACTATTGGCTGTGTTCTGCATCATACAAGTAAGTTGTTTAAATACGTCTAGTCAAAATAAAACAATACCGGTTCGCGAAGATTGTTTAGTCTTAAACAATAAATTAAACGCTGCATATTCGAACTTCATCCAAGGTTATAAACACTTAAACGCTGAAATTATTAGCTACTCTTATTCTGAAAATGCCTTGCTGATAAATGTCTATTACGGTTCTGAACCTAAATCATTCAAAGGAAGAGAAAGTATTTATAACTTTTTTGCAGACACATTAACACTAGCAAAACAACAAAAAGTTAGTCTTAAAATAATTTTTAAAATTACTGATAGGCAATTGGTAAATGAAACCATTTTAGACAATGGATACTACAAATTAGAGGTATCTTCACCAAATCAAGAGAAGAGCGAAAGGTTTGGCAAATTTTCAATTGTACTGATTCAAGAACTAGATCAATGGAAATTTAGTGTAGATACCAATGCATCATCAACTAAAGAGGAATACCAAACCGCTCAATCAATTTGATTGAATTAACAAGCTATAACAAACTATATATGAAGGGGCACGTGCCTCTATTTTCTGCACTTTGTATGAGAATCTCGTTTGTTTCGTCTATTCCCGAAAAGATTTCCTTTTATTGTATACTAAGAACTCTTGACCTGACCCCTAAAATGAGGTAATAGCTGAAGATAGTTTGTAAATTCTCTTTGTCGCAATCTTGTATCATTTCAAATTCAAAACATCTTTTTATCGTTCAAAAAAGATTTTCTGTCGATCATTATTGTGTTTTGCGACAGAAGAACTAAAGTCGAGTCAGGAGTTCTGATACCGTCTCTGGCGCAAGATTTTGACTTTGAGACGCAGTCTTTACTATGCAATTGGTAACCTCAAAGATACTGACCTTTCTAGGTGCTTTGGAAAAACCGCCTCTAAAAAAGGACCATAAAAAGCTATCAACACTACAGCAGGAAAATCGCAGTGATCCTCTGAATTATAGTCACCAAAAGGTCAATAAAATACGGATTACCTATGATAGTGATTATAGCTAACTTATCTTCTAACAAGTGCAAAGATGCCTAAATTGCTACTATCTACTTCATCAGTTTTATACCACTCCCCTACCCCTTCTGGTGAATGTCCTTTGTCTCAAAACGCATTGATTAAAGGTTTTAAAAGCAGATTTTGGAATTCTTAGACACAAAAATCCTTTTTTTCGGAGAAAATCAAGGAGGCATGGTGATTGCGCAGGGACTCGAACCCCGAACCTGCTGCTTAGAAGGCAGCTGCTCTATCCAGTTGAGCTACGCAACCAAGAAAGAATTTAAAGCGGAGAGAGGGGGATTCGAACCCCCGGTACGATTTCTCGCACGCATGTTTAGCAAACATGTGGTTTCAGCCACTCACCCACCTCTCCGGAGGTCTCTGAAAAAAGGAGCGTAAATATAAAATTTACTCTGAAAACATGTTGATATTGTTCAAAATTACTTTTGAAACAGCCTCCATATGAATCAGAACCTGATTTTGCTTTAAAATTTTTGGTTTTGTTCTATGATTCATTTTGTTTAATATAAGTCACAATAGCAGATATAGCTTACTTAATCCCTGTCTTTTCTCTCCTAATCCTTGCTCAAATTCTTTCGAAAAAACGTTAATTGTAGGCTTAAAAGAAGTTTAATCTTTTATGGTTTTTTGTGATTTGATTAATCGTGATTTTTTAAAGTTTCGTTCCTCGACTTTACAAAAATAAAAAGTCAAGGAAAATTTGGTACTGAGTTTTATGTGAGTATAGACCAAGTCCACCATGAAAAAGAGGATAGCACTTTTGAACTTTTCAAATGTTCTGTATCCTCTTGCAGTCAACTAACCCACCTTATACCCACCTTAAGCAGCCTTCTTTAGGGCAGCCAGTTGTTGTTCAAGGCTTTTACTTCGTTTTTCTTTTAATTTGGTTTGGTTTAGCTGAAATATTTCGGGATTAAACGCTTCTTTTTTAGTCCTCATATGAAAATAGATGATCGCCATTTTACGAGCCATCGCACATTTAGCTGCTTTGGGCCCTAATCTGGCTTTGAGCCTGCGGTAA
>JBCCLN010000274.1:0-5329 GCA_039026865.1 Bacteroidota bacterium
TAGTGACAGAAAATAAAGATGTATGGATTATTAAACTTATTCACTAGACATGGAGTATTTAAAAGAACTTATTGAAAAAGAACAACTTTCATCACCTAAAGATTTGGCTGGTAAATTCGTATCTAATGAAAGAACTATGTGCAATATTATAAATCACCTTAGGTATTGCTTTATAAATCAAATATTCTAAATAAAAATAAAATATTTTATAAAATCATGGCAATTTCCGTGAACTCTGATATTATTGTGGATGAATATTGGATAATGTTCCGAGGATACAGGTGATAACTCGTTAAAAGAAACCAATTGACAAATTTAAAGTTTACAAATCATGAAAGAATTAAGTTTAGAACACATGGGAAAATTGGAGGGTGGCAACGTAGATTGGTATGGTATCGTATGTGGGGCACTTTCGGGTGCTTGGTTTATGTTCGATGATGTAGAAGGGGTTGAAGCTGCAATGGTAGGATACGGTTGTATTTAATATCAGTAATCACTTAATGGTTATGGGATCTTATCAGGGTCCCATTTTTTTAATAGGTAACTCTAATGAAATTATTTACATTAATCATATGTTTTTGTTTAGTGTCAGACTGTTATGGGCAAAAGGCAGCATTTTTAGTTCAAAAACGAGTCGATCAGGTTAAATCAATTTTACTTAAGAACGATGTTCAGAAAATTGTTCTTCATCGCGAGCTGTTTCAGTATCATGATCACGATTTCTTGGGATCTAGTTATAAGGATTCCATTGTATACGGCAGGGATCAATCTTATTTGAAAGTTTCATATTCAGATAATGGTGATACTTCCAAAGTGGAACTTGCGGACGGAATTTTTAAGATAAATAACGTTAAATACGACCGCTATCCACATTTCTATAAAGATGAACACTTATTTTACGCAGTTTTTCAACTCCATCATTATCATGATTGCGAAGTTAGAAATGATACGTTGGTTTGTGATCATGAGGGAAATGACTCTCAGCTCTTTTTCAATAAAGAAGGTGAATTGGAGAGGCTATCATCACCAATTCGGGAGAGAGAGTTTTCTCATTATAAAGAAATCCTGGGGCTAAAGTATCCATCAAAGATTTCAAATAAGGCCAGCACACTTAATCTAACGAGTCAGTTAGAAATCACAAAAATCTATCTATTGGATAAGGATGGTGAAGTAGTTGCCAGCAACTAAGTAGGTGCAATCGAAATAGTTGGATCGTTTTAAAAAAAATGCATTTAATGATCAGAAATTCAAATAATTACTATTTAGGCAAAACGATCCTGTATCTTACTTTAGTTCTCATTGCATACCTGTCGAGTTATCTACTGAAGAATATAGTCATTACCGATGAAGTCATAACCGAACATTTATCTCAACAGTTGAGCATTGAACGTATAGATGAATTACTAGATTTTCGTAATAAATGGGCTTGGGTATACTATGTCCTTCGCCCCTTCATCTATCTTCTGAAATTTACTCTCATAACGTTGTGGCTACTGTCCGGAACTATTCTCTTTGGTTACAAGACCTCGTTCAAAGAACTATTTCGTATAGTTTTGTTGGCAGAGTTTATCTGGTTAATCCCTTCTTTTGTTACACTAATCTGGTTCGGGTTTATTGACGTTGATTACGTTTTATTAGATATTCGATATTTCAAACCTCTTTCACTACTTAATTTCTTCAATCCCTCAGAAATAGAAAGTTGGTTGAAATTTCCATTACAATCACTCAACCTTTTTGAAATTGCCTACATGTTGGTTTTGGCAATTGGTGTCAAAGAAACCTTAAAAAAAGACTATATAGAAGCTTTGAATTTTACGGTCCCAGTGTATGGAAGTGCATTGGTCACATGGATAGTATTCATGACTTTTTTAAGTATCAATCTAACCTCGTAGATGAAAAAAAGGGTCATTACCATTTTCGGGGTTCTAATAATCTTAGCTACTACATGGATCGGCTACAATGGTATAAAGAAGCTGAACAAAAAGGTGTCCATACGAAATTCGCAAAACGACCTTACGCAAATTTTAAATGGATTGAGCCACACTATCTCAGATGAAGCACCTTTCACCATACTCATTTTTTTCAATAGTGGATGTGAACACTGCCAATGGGAAATACAGGAGATCAGTAAAAAAATAGATCAGTTCAGTAATCATCAATTGTTACTTGCCTCTTTTGAGCCAGAACTAGAGGCTATTTCTTTTTTAAATCGGTACGGTCTTTCAGATTATTATATCAAATCCACCCCTGAAAAGGTGATGACTTCCTTTTCAGGAGGGGTACCACAAACACTTATATATCGTGATGGGAAATTAGTCAAACATTTTAAGGGCGAAGTGAAAACAGAAGCCATCTTGGAGGTTTTAGAAGAAGAATGAATATTTCTAAACTTAATAAGAATTTCACGCTTCAACATGGCCAATCGGATTGTGGCCCTGCCTGTCTCGCTTCCGTGATTCAGTTTCATGGTGGGAGTTATTATTTGGATGAAATAAGAAGAATTACAGGTACTACCAGGACAGGAACAAAACTATTAGGCCTGTATCAAGGAGCTAATCTACTGGGATTTGATGTGGCCGGTATGGAGGCAGAGGGAATTGATAATCTTAAAGAACTAGATCAGCCCGCTATCCTCCATGTAATTCTTGAAAACCGCTTGCAACACTATGTGGTATTTTATGGATTTGAAGGTGATCAATTAATCATAGGTGATCCTGCAAAAGGTCTGGATTTATGGGGTCGTGAACAACTTGAAAATGTCTGGCGAAGCAAATCCTTGCTCAAACTCACTCCTAACCAACATTTTAAAAAAGTAGCTCATCAGCCAAAGAAATACGCTCAGCTGGTCAATTGGATCAAAAATGATATCAGTATTCTTACTGCTTCCCTTTTCTTGGGAATTTTGATCGCAATTTTTTCCTTAGCCACAGCCATTTTCTCTCAAAAGCTCATAGATGTTATTTTGCCCACAAAGGAGATTACGAAACTCATTGTAGGGTTGGTCTTATTTGCACTTGTTCTTCTAGCTAGAGCAGGTTTGGGTCTTGTGCGCTCTACCTTTCTGATCACCCAAAGCAAGGATTTCAATAACCGAATGATTAGGTCTTTCTTTATATCGTTGCTTCACTTACCAAAGCCATTCTTTGACTCCAAGAAAATCGGTGAGATGATTGCCCGCATGAACGATACTAGAAGAATTCAGTTGGCTGTTAGTAACCTTGCCGGAAATATGCTAATTGAAGGTCTTGTGGTTATGGTTTCATTGGTTGGCGTGTTTGCTTATTCATGGCAGGTTGGAATAGTAGTTTCTGCTTTTTTACCTGTTTACTTGTTTATTCTTTGGAAGCTAAATCGACCGATTATTTCTGCACAAAAAGAGGTAATGAGTAAATATGCTTCGAATGAGGGGAACTATATAGATGTAATCAGTGGCATATCGGAAATCAAGTCAACAGGAACAACAAACTTGTTCCATAAGTCCACCAGTCTATTCTATAAGGTTTTTCAGGACAGCATTTTCAATCTGGGCAAAATCAAAATCAAATTCAACTTTAGGTCGGAGTTTACGGGACTTCTGTTGATGATTTCTGTTATTTCTTTGTCAGCTTATCTTGTCATTATTGATCAACTCCTTATTGGGATGATGATGGCTATTTTGTCATTAGCTGGTTCTATTGGACCCTCGCTAACTCGATTGGCACTTTTTAACGTCCAGTTGCAGGAAGCTAAAGTGGCTTTTAGCCGAATGGAGGAATTTACCACTCTGGAACCAGAAAAAAGACAAGGTGCAGGAATAAAAAGAATCGATTTCATTGAGCTTGTCAGGCTATCTTTCAATTTCCCTGGATCATTACCATTACTTAAAAATATCAACCTTAAAATTGAGCATGGAAAAATCATAACTTTGTTGGGCGAAAGTGGAACTGGTAAAAGTACCATTTTGCAGCTTTTGCAACGCTTCTATAAACCAGTATATGGAGATATTTTGGCGAACGGCCTAAACATCCAGACATTGGAATTGGACATCTATCGAAAAGAAATAGGGGTTGTATCTCAAGATATCAAAATTTTTAACCATTATCTAATTTTCAATATAGCCTTATCAGATAATCCCGAAGAATTAGAACAAGTTCCAAAGTGGTGTCAGTATCATGGATTTGATCAGTTCTTCTCAAAGTTTCCTCAAGGTTATACAACTTTGCTTGGTGAAGAAGGAGCGAACATTTCAGGGGGACAAAAACAACTGGTCGGACTTGCAAGGGCATTATATCGAAAGCCCTCAATACTACTCATTGACGAGGGAACTTCTGCAATGGATAGAAAAACAGAACAGTTTATTCTAGACATGATCCAGAGAATGAAAAATAACATTGCGATTCTTATGGTAACTCACAGAATGAAAGTCGCGAGACAATCTGATTACGTGTATCTACTTGAGAACGGTGTAATTACTAAAGAAGGCGAACCAAATGAGCTACAATCTATTCTAGAAACTGCCGAATTGGATGATTAGCTCGCTAATCGAGTAGACGGCCGTGAGCCATAAGCCCACGATGCGCCTCTCACATTTATCTACCGAAATGAAAATGTAGTAGACACCCAGCTTACTGGTCTTCCAATCATTTTGTTGAATTTCTACTCCTAATGGATCAATGGTGTATTTCTTTTCTCTTTTTTCATGATCCGGTTTTCAACTTACTACTCTTAAGTATCCCTGACTTCTTCGCTTATAGATAACCTCTTTCGGATTTAAGTGTGGTCCCTTCTGGAAGGTATTCTGTATCTAGCACTTCCCGCAGATTACTGACCTCATATTGATTCCCACCCTTGACCTTTGTTTGTCATTTGACCCTTTTGGGATTTGGTCTTTTAATCCATCAAAATAGATCACTTCATTCACCCCCGTAGAATACTGCTTGATCCAGGCGGATGGATGAAATTTTAAGGTTATGAAAAGAAGACGAAGTTAGGTGACTTTTTTACGAATCAATATGTCAGTTACTTGTCTTTTATTATGAGTCGATCAGCTTCTTCCAAAGCATTTAACATTTGATCTTTGACAGAGCTGATTTTCTGCCTTTCCTCCTTATAATAATCCATGGCCGCATTATGCCCTACAGTGTCTTCCTGGGGTTTGAAATTCCGCATCCAATTCATCATGGCTTCGTCTGCCTGGGCCAATGATAGGATCGTTTGCTCCAGCTCCTGAATAGCGCTACTCTCCGGGTTGCTGTCCCTGAGCGTATCTAACTGCTCTTGTAGGGCGCCTTTGGCTTTCATAATATCATCCATTTTTGGCATTACTTCATCATGGATGTCAATCACCTCA
>JBCCLN010000275.1:0-5323 GCA_039026865.1 Bacteroidota bacterium
AATTTCAAAAGCCTCATTTACGACCAGTAAACTACGTTTTTGAAATTCTGAAAGCCTCGATTTGAGCCAAAAATCCAGTTTTGCAAAGGATTCTACAAAGTATAAAATAGGTTCAATTCATTCTTTTGTTAAAAAACTACATTGTAGGATTCAATAGCGTGTTTTTCGTCTTTTCTTAGAGAACACTAATTAAACCCGAAAAATTCGGGTGTTATTCATTGAGATGAGGTAACACGTTGAATATGAGGTAATTGATTTCGAATGGGATGCCAAAGTCTTTCCCCAAATTTGAGGAATCAAAAATCATTCTGTGTGAATATTAAACTACTGTAAATCAATTACTTGAATCAACCCGCAACTAGTTGTGGTGAATAATGCGGGTTAAAATACAACTCTCCAAAAATCGTGAACTTACAAAGGTACTTTGGCACGTTTAGTTAGCGATTTTATGTTACATAGCCATCTCAGCGGTGCAACGTCTTGAAATCTAGGTTAAAACACGGCAGAAGATCTCCGGTTGCTTTCGAAGCACTCAAGCGGGTGAGGCTTTCGCTACCATTAGAGGTTTCGTGTCTACCTTGAAAAAACAGCGCACCAATCTTTTCGATGGATTCAACCTATTATTTCAATCTCCAGAGTATCTCCTGGAACAGCTTAGCTATGGCTGAATAGTAACCAAAGGCACTTCTATTTGTGTAAGTACCTCATTTGCAAGTACCTCGGATGGGACTTGAACCCATACGGCCGCAATGGCCACAGGATTTTAAGTCCTGCGTGTCTACCAATTCCACCACCGAGGCATATCTGTGATGCCAGAAATAAATATGCCGCATCAAGTGCGGCATAGCCTTCTTCTCTTGAGCGGGAGACGGGATTCGAACCCGCGACCCCAACCTTGGCAAGGTTGTGCTCTACCAACTGAGCTACTCTCGCTTCTTATTTAAGTCCTACTGGTAGTTCTTTAAAAAAGAATTTCAAATTTAAATGAAGCAATGAATTAAACAATAATAAATATCCGGTTTTCAATGACGTGATATTAATGCTTCTATAATTGGTTTGTCCCATAAAATCTATGTGATATTGCACCGCCATCAATCACAATCTTTATTCGATATTCAAAAAAATACATACGCAATGCTAATCTTTTATTTGAGTTGAATAGGCTTTTAAATAGCGGTTTTGCTTTTGGCGCTTCCTCAAAGAAGTCATTTTCTTGGAGCCATTATGTAAACTAAAACTACTATGTAACCAAAATTTGAATAAGAGTAATTGATAACTATTTCACGTGTATTTCAGTCGGTTTTCAGTTGCACACATAGAATTCGGGATAAACCGCATCTGCGGACCGTTTTTTCATCTGGCGGTTGGTATGAATTCCGCGTTTGAATCTTTATGCTCATTTCAGAAATAAACAATTGTATACTTTTATCAGAGTAAGTTCAACATCTTGAAAATTAGGGTTAACGTTCAATTATTTGCAGAATACTCTAATTGATTATCTGAAATTAGATCTTATTTAGGATTTGTTGAGCTTGACCATCTTCGAACCTCGGTCCAAACTTACTCACAATTGCAGAACTGGACGCGCTGGCCAAGATCCCTGATTTTTGGTGCCCTAGCCCATGGTTAATGCCATAAAGGAACGCTCCTGCAAACATATCTCCTGCGCCGGTGCTGTCCACTGCTTTTGTTGGAAAAGGATCGATCTCAGTAATTTTTTTTCCATCATAAACTAATGAGCCCTTCTCTCCAAGGGTTATCACAAACTCTTTTGCAATTTTCTTTAATGCCTCCTTGCATTCTTCCAAAGAATCAGCGCCCGTGTAAAGCTGAGCTTCTTCAATATTGCAGAAAAGAAGATCTATTCCATCACCGACAATTTCCACCATTCGTTTGTGAAAATATTTAACCATGGATGGATCCCAGAATGTTAGACTTATTTTAACTCCATTTGCCTTTGCAATTCTTTTGGCTTCCTTCATTGCTTCCAATCCGGTTTCTGATGAAATGAGCGCGCCTTCGAGGTAGATATAATTAGCGCTTTTTATTGCTTCAGGTACAATTTCTTTGGAGGATAACTCTGTGGTCACTCCTAAATAGGTATTCATGGTTCTTTCAGCATCAGGAGTAATCATTACCAAGCATTTGCCAGTCACACCCTTGAATAAATCCTTTTCATTAAGATTAGTATCTATGCCTGCGCGATTTAATTCCGAAATAAAAAAAGCGCCATCTTCATCATTTGCGACTTTGCAGGTGTAGAATCCTTTACCGCCCAAATCACTCATCCCTACAATAGTGTTCGCCGCGGAGCCGCCACCTTGTTTCTTTTTTATCATACCTTTCGCTGCTTGCAACAAAATAGATTGCCTTTCTTCTTCCACTAGTGTCATTAAACCTTTTTCTATCTCATTTTCAGTGAAAAATTGATCTTTTACCTCAATTTCGTAATCGACCAAAGCATTGCCAATGGCACACACGTCATATTTTTTACTCATTGTTTTCTTTAGTTATGGTTAGCACTTTGTTGGGATAATCGGTGATAATTCCATCTACTCCTAGAGAAATCATCTTTTCAATTTCATGAATTTCATTTACTGTCCATGGAATCACTTTCATACCTTCATTTTGTAACTCCTTTACATGATCTTCTGAAAGTAAATCAAAATAACACGAGTATATCTCCGGAATAAACCCTAAAGAATCAATATTTTGTTTCCAAGGCAGTTGGTTTTCTATCAGTAGCGCAAGTTTAACATTTGGATATTCTTTACGGAAATATTGCAATGTCCTAAAATCAAATGATTGAATGTTCACTTTTTCCCACAACCCCATTTCGCTGATTAAGTCATAAACCATATCAGAAAAAACGCTCGGATTTGGATGGAAAACATCGTCAGTCTCTTTCCTAGTTTTTAACTCAATGTTATAGTTAATAGGCCGATCTTTTCCCGTGAAAAATGACTCTACTGAATCAAGTACGTCTTTAAGCAAAGGTTTGTATGTAGAAATTTTTCGCTGTTCAGGAAAGCGTGCATTGCCTTTAGAACCACAGTCATATTGTTGTATTTCATTATAATCCAACTCATAAATATTGATGATTGAATCTCTTGGAATTGGCTCATTGGATGGATTCAAACAAAATTCAGGTGAAAAGTAGGGTTCATGACTCACCACCAATTTGCTATCCTTTGATACTACTAAATCCAACTCTAAGGTATTTATTCCCATTTGTGCTGCCATCAGGAAAGCGGGAATGGAATTTTCCGGTGCCAGACCTCTGGCTCCTCTATGCCCTTGAATATCAATTTTATTGTTATTATCAGGTGATGTACAAGCAATTGTGACAAATAAAATCCAAGGGTAGTTTTTCATGATAAAAATTTGATACGCGTGAAAATATAGTTTAATGATTCTTCATTAATTACAAGTCTATAGAAGTCCGTGCCCACCAACGGCTGAGGCATGTAGCCGCTTTGGGTCAAATATTTCTTACTGATGTTTTTATCAAACCAATGTACCAGCCTAATTTTTCCATCTTCAATCTCTAAGCAAGTCATCCCTCTCTTTCCCACTACGCATCCAGAATTAAAAACACAGGGAATATGAAACTGTGTGTTATAGACGTAATTTTGAAAATGATAATCCTTGTTTTCTCGATAATATTGCCGAAGCTCTTTTCTATGAGCCTTGATCTCTCTTTTGATTCTTTCTTGCTCTTCATTGGAGGATATGGAGTAATCTCTGCATAACTGTTCAATTTTGAACTTCAGCCGCTCCACCTTGTGCAGAGATTCAAAAAGTGGGCGATGCGTGTGACCAATCACAGAGACAATTTTATTGAAGGAGGAAAACCCATATGCTCGTTTCTCAATCTTATACTGCTTTTGATTGCTCTGAGAAACGGAATAACTTTTAATTCCTAAAGGATTAGCAAAGTATTTGAGCGTAAAACCAATAAGTTCATTGTGATACTGATATTTTTTGCTTGCCTGATGGCCGTGAAAGACAAATAAATAATCTTCATTGAATTTAAGCTTAAGAGATTCATAATGCTCATAAGCAAACGGGCGATCTTTCATTAATTGAAGCTCCAAATCATGATTACCTATAGTTTTATAAAGTGCTTTTTTTTCATGAAATGTATCAAAAAGCTGATACACCTTCTCCCATTTTTTAACAATCTTATTGATTTTAAACCGCTGAAGCTCTTCTATATCCCCATTTAAGATAAGTGCATGGTTTTGAGGCTTATAGAACTTTGAAATGGCATTGGTAAATAGTGGAGCATTTCGTTTAAAATCATCAGTACTGCTTCCGTCGCCTATATGTAGATCGGAAAAGATAACCCACCGATCATGTCGATTTAGCGATACCTCCGGACTGGACTCGAATTGCTTGGTGAGCTTTGTGTAAAGTTCTTTGGTATTAATCTGACGCTGGTTGGACATTTACATTCAGAAAACAAGAAAACCAAGATATCAATAATGTCTTAAGTGATCTGAATTTTTCTCAATAGCCGGGGAAAATTAAATAGTAAAGAAACAGCCATCAATTCATCTGATCCCAATTTTGATCTGCCCTAGCCTTAAAAGCATTAGGATTTTCGTTCCATTTATCGCGTAGGTTACCAGTCAATTTTGTCATTAAGTTTGAAGTAAAGAGTTGAAGTTTACCATCTTGAATTTGCCACTCTGTAGGATCGGGAGCCATTCTAATCGATTTCTCTGCGACCGCGTATGCACACCAACCTCCGTAAGCAGGTAAATATTTCTGAGGATTCAACTCAAACAAACCTTTATTTTTGGTACTAGAAAAACAATAAGTTGCTCCATTATACTCAGTTGTTTCATTTTCAAAACCTTTTTTTGCCTCAGATTGCTCGTGATAGGAGACCGGATCATATCCCCCAATTGCATACCCACTAGACTCAAAAAAAGGACCAGTAGCTTCTTCAGAGTTTGAAAAACAGGAGATTGTAAATAAGAGATAAATGGATATATTAAATTTTCTCATAGACTTTCTTTTCATCAAAAAACACTCTTAACAGATAAATCAACTAATTAAGGATTACTAAATAAGACCTCAAGTCATGTTTATGACATATATCATAAGTCCTATAAGGATTTAGCCATTAGAAACCATTAGTCAATTAGCTGGTTCCGTAGATTCAAACTTCATGTATCACCTCTGAAATAAGAAAATTCGTTGATTTTACGATTGACCAAAAACGTTAAAATTAGAAGGGCTTACATCATCATTGAAGAACTATTAGAATCCTTTGAAAAAACGTTACTATTCAGCTGCTTATATAAAATATTAT
>JBCCLN010000276.1:0-5308 GCA_039026865.1 Bacteroidota bacterium
CAGATAGCGTTTTTTCCACTTGGCGATGGCCTCACGTCCAACTTTTAATTCACTCCTTATCGTATCATAACTACTTCCTTGGTGAAGCATGAGTAAAATTTTAGATCGCATCACGTCTCTATGACCCATACAATGCGCCCTCGAAGTAGCAATGAGTGTTTTTTCATCTTCTGGACTTAAGATCAATTTTATTCCTTTTCTTGCCATAGGGTAAAATAATATTAATCTGTTTATTAATAAATCTTTGCACTAGCCGATGCGCGAATCAAAAAGTCTAAAGTAGAAATCGCTCAGGCGTTAGAGGGGCACTGGGAAGAGGAATGACTGGGCCTGGTATGTATCCATTTCATTCCTATTTGTGGTGAATAATCCGGGTTAAGTAAGGATTATGGTATACCTTTTCACTTAACATTTATTTTCAAGAACCATGCAATCCATCCTGAGTCATTCCTTCAGAAAGTTTAAAAAGCAACCTGGATATTCTCTTCTAAACCTTGTGGGGTTAGCGATGGGGGTTGGCTGTACCTATTTGCTTTTTCTGTATGTCTGGCAAGAAACCTCTTTCGACAAGTTTGAAGGACACGAAAACATATACAGGTTAGGCTCCACTTATAATATTGGAGGCAACATTGACCACTTTTGTAACGCTTCCAGACCGATCGGCCCTACTCTTTCAAGTGATTTTTCGCACATCCAAACACATACACGTGTCGCGGGTGTGGACGGTCTGTACACCCACCAAGCATACTTCGAGTACGATCAAAAACAGGTTATGAGCAACCAGGTTTTTTATGCAGACTCTACCTTCTTCGATGTGTTCCCATATCAGCTCATGCCGGGTAGTTCTCAAACCCCTCTACATAGACCCAAATCGTTAGTTTTGAGCGAAGAACTTGTTACTAGAATTTTCGGCAACCAGAATGCCATTGGGAAAACAGTAGATCTGGATGGCACAAATAGACTCACAATAACAGGTATCATCGCAAAACCTGATTTTCATACACACTTGCCCGTTGAGGCCATTACGTCCTGGGACATTGGAGCAAGACCTGGAGAGAATGAAAGGTGGATCGGATGGCACGTTTACACTTATCTAAAGTTTGATAAACCACAAGAAAAGGACGCTTTTGACGAAACATTCGAAATCATGTCTTCGAAGTACATGTCAAGTTCTCTAGAAAGTCTAAATGCAGAAGTACTTCCCATCCTGCAACCTATCTCAAGCATTCACCTGAACTCCAACCTAAGTTGGGAGGCATACCCAAATAACCAGTGGCAAAATGTCTACATCTTCATCCTTGTAGGCTCTTTTCTGATGTTGATTGCACTCATAAACTACGTCAATCTGGCAACCGCAAGGTCGGGCTTAAGAGCGAAAGAAATAGGCATCAAAAAAGTAATGGGTAGCACTCGGAAAGAATTAATGACCTCCATTATGCTAGAATCCATACTCACAGTTTTCGCATCAGCCGTAACAGGTCTTTTGCTGATTGTATCGGTTCTAGCTCCATTTAATGAGCTTGCCGGTGTAGGTTTCCATTGGCAAGACCTCTTCTCAGGAAAGAACTTGGTAGTTTATTTGGGGATCACAATCCTGATTGGGCTAATAGCTGGATCATACCCTGCTTTACAGTTATCTGGTCTATCAGGAGCCAAAATTTTGCGGGGAAGTTTTCAGACTTCCAACCGTGGAGTGGTTCTTAGGAAAGCATTAGTAGTAATCCAGTTTCTAGTTTCCATCGCTCTTATCGCTAGTACCACAGTTGTTATGCGACAAATGAACTTCGTAGAAAGTCAGAACCTAGGCTTTAATAAGAATAATTTGATGGTGATTGAATTACCCTTGCAGCAAAGCAAAAAAGTCATCGAAAGCTTCGCCAGGGGGTTGTCTTCTCATTCGGGAATAGTCGGAGCTACTTTAACGAGATCCGTACCAGGGATAGAATTAAATCTGACCTTCTACGAAGTACCAGATGAGGATGGTGACTACTACCAGCAAGGAATTGAATTTATGGAGATAGATCCCTATTTCATGGATCTGGTCTCAATGGAGTTAGCAGATGGCAGAAACTTCTTGCCCTTCTCCGAAAAAGATCAAAGATCTAGTCTTCTACTCAACGAAACAGCCGCAAGGGAATATGGATGGGAAGGGCAAGCGGTAGGGAAAAAAATCAGTTTCGGCACAGATTCCCTGGGTAATCGGAACTTATATGAGGTAATCGGAGTAGTACGCGACTTTCATGTGGGTTCTTTTCATTCTCCCATACAGCCCATAGCGATCTTCCAAAACTTCGCGGCTCCTACCCATATGTTGGTCCGTCTTCAGGGGCCCAATATCAGAGCTTCCGTCGACTATATTACTACACAATGGAAGGAATATGACAGCCAAAATCCGATGGAGTACACATTTCTAGATCAAAATTATCAAAAGATGTATGAGGCTGAGCAAAATATATTTACGCTCCTTAAATCCATCTCGTTTATCACATTACTTCTAAGCGGATTTGGCCTGTTGGGATTAGTAGCTTTTTCGCTGCAAGTCCGGAAACGTGAAATAAGCATTCGTCGGGTTCTGGGATCTACACCCCTACAGGTGAATACTCTTTTGGGAAAGGAGTATCTGATTATGCTGGGTATTGCGTTTGTTGCAGGTAGCAGTATATCATTTTACTTTCTTCAAGGTTGGCTGAATAACTTTCACTATCGAATCGCACTTCAAGGTTGGGAGTTTGCGCTTTCCCTGTTTCTGGTCCTACTACTTGTGGCAACCCTCCTGTTTTTTGTGACCCGGAAAACCATAAGTCAGAATCCTGGGAGTGTGTTGAGAAGCGAGTAGAAACACAATCTCTCTAAAATTGGAAATGTTGGTCAGAGCGCTTTTCTTACGGTAATTAAACCCCGCATTATTCGCTAAAAATAGTTACGTCGGGTTGATTCAAGTAATTGATTTAGAGTAGTTGAATATTCATACTGAATGATCTTATGATTTTTGATTCCTCAAGTTGGGGGAACAATGTTGTCCTCTCATTTGAAATCAATTACCTCATAGAATCCTTTGCAAAACTGGATTTTTGGTTCAAATCGAGACTTTCAGAATTTCAAAAACGTAGTTTACTAGTCATAGATGAGACTTTTAAAATTTTGAGTAACGAAGAATTGAGCCAAAAGGCAGGCTTTTCAAAAGATTCTATTATTCAACGCGTTACCTCATCTCAATGAATAAACAGAATAATAGAATAACCCCTGAATTTTTCCATCTAATTAAAATGTCACTATTTGAAAATCAGAAACTTACAAAAGCACTTTTAGTTTAGCTATTTTATGTTACATAGTTACCTCAGCAATGCAATGTCCTAAAATTCGGGTTAAGGATTACTACCAATCCCAAACCTCGATGTAGAGCCAAGTTGACATCTAGTTTTTCCATTTCTGGAACAGATGCAGCCTTGTCCATTTAACCTATGATTATACAATAGGAATAGGTAAAGTTTCAAAAGTATTGGAATCCTGTTCATAAAGGGTGATTTTGTAGTTTAGCCGAAAGTATATGGCTAGTTGATTTAGTAATATCTGTGAGTAATTAAAGCCAACATAAAGTACACGCTTGCCCTGATGTTGATCTATTATTCGCAGAATACCTTCTTTTTTCTAATAGGTCAATACAAAAATTTTTCCTACGTCAGAACTGAGATGAAGGATAAGATGAGAGATTCTATTCCATCCAAGAGATAGCAAGAATAAATCAATTATTTAGCTTTTTATTCTAAAATTTTTAGTAAATCATATTTTTTACTAAATTTAGCATCAAATCTATCGTAATGGAATTAGTAAAGGACGTCATACTTGACGATTGTTTTAAATTGAAAATCACTTCCAAGAAGCTTAGTTCCGGTCGATTTCAAGTGAAGTTTTCAGCTATTATCAAAAGTGATAAACACCTATATGGATATCTTTTAGTTGAACCATCAGAAACATTAAAATCAGTCATAAAGAAAATCCGAAAACGCTTGAACATGCTGGATCAATCTGACGAATACCAACATTTTCATCTATATCAGATTGGAAGACAACATCAGGAAGAACCTAATTTTTTAATTTTTGAATAATGGCTTATATACCTAATAACATAAAATACTTGAGGAAGAAGCATAATTACACACAAGAAACCTTCGCAGAAGCCTTAGGAATTAACCGACCATCAGTGGGGGCCTATGAAGAAGGCAGGGCCGACCCCAGGTTGCATACCTTATCCAAGATAGCCGAGTTATTTGAAGTGTCGGTAGATGAGTTAATCAATGAGGATTTGACCATTGAAGATCGAATTCCAAAAAACAACGTGAAAGTGCTGGCTGTTACTGTTAATAATGCGGAGGAAGAATTTATTGAATTAGTACCTACCAAAGCGGCAGCTGGTTACACTAGCGGTTATGCAGACCCGGAATACTTAACTGAATTACCTCGTTTTCATCTGCCGGTTTTACCAAAAGGAAGTACTTACCGGGCATTCGAAATTACAGGAGATTCTATGCTTCCTATTTTATCTGGAAGCATTATCGTAGGCAAATACATAGAGCGTTTTGAAAACATTAAGAACGGCAGTACCTATGTGTTAGTAACAAAATCGGAGGGAGTCGTCTACAAACGAGTGTTCAATTATCTAGAAGAAAAAGGGAAACTCTTCCTCGTTTCCGATAATCGGTCTTACAGAGCTTATGAATTAGATCCAATAGATGTGGTGGAAGTATGGGAAGCAAAAGCCTACATTTCCGTGGAATTTCCAGATCATGGTTCTTCTGAAGAGTTAAGTATGGATCAACTGATGAATATGATCGGTGATCTTCGAGAAGATGTGGAGAAATTAAAAAAGAATTCTTGACTCGAATTATATTAACCCGGATTTCAAGACATTTTAAAAGTAACATAGAGCAGCTAACTTTCCATGGCAGCCATGCAAGCCTACGAATCTAATGGCGATTGGATTCCTACCCGCATTTTGGATGGAATGTAAACCCCGATTGAGAAACAATCAGGACTTTGAAACATTTATTGGAGATAAAGCATCGCCCTTAACCCGCATTATTCACCACAACTAGTGGCGGGTTGATTCAAGTAATTGATTTACCGTAATTGAATATTCATAGTGAATGATTTTTGATTCCTCAAATTTGGGGAACAATGTTGTCCTCTCATTTGAAATCAATTATCTCAGAGAATCCTTTGCAAAACTGGATTTTTGGTTCAAATCGAGGCTTTCAGAATTTCAAAAACGTAGTTTACTGGTCGTAAATGAGGCTTTTGAAATTTTGAG
>JBCCLN010000277.1:0-5305 GCA_039026865.1 Bacteroidota bacterium
AGGCCACCGTAATGTCCCCCCATTGGTCTTCGGCAAAATACTCAGCCATTTTCAAGGATGAAACCGTGATCTTGTCTACTCCATATTCCCGAAACCAACGGCCAATCTCGTGCGATTGATGGGTTTTGAAGTGGGGCCGAAAGGTGAGGTTATGATGCTTTGCCTTGGCCACCATTCGCTCTATGTTTCTAAGGCAAATGTCTTTGTTAAGGAGTAGGGTGGGGTCAGTGATTTTCATTCAAGGTAGGAATTACATATCGACAAGTTTACCTACGAAAACTAAGAGAAGCTAAATTGGGTCTCGGGAATTGCATAAATAAACAATCGCTAATGAAAATTGATTTCTTATATTTATTGTCTAAATATTTTTATAATACTAAGTAACAAGATACCAATAATAAATAACAACACCTTTTGTCTTGTTACATGGATGTTAAGTGTAAAAAATATGAATGAACTCTGGCTCAGAATATTTAATAGAAAAACTCTCTATACCTCAATATTTATTGGAATATTCTTGTTGGGTTTTTTCTTCAACATCGCTTCAATGTATTTAGGCATTGAGGATCTCTATAAATTAGAAATAATCGACAGTCAATTATATGTGATTAGTAATACCATTGTAAGAGTTTTACTAATGTTTGTGGGTATTATAGGCATAATACAGTCTGTTTTAAAACCGTATGAACAATTAAACCAGTCAGTTGATCGGTTCATTCACGCTATTGGGGTATCAATAACCTATTTGATATTCATAGGAACATTTGTAACAGCATTAGTATTCTTCATAATTATTCTCATCAACCCAGAATATCTCATGGGTGGGTTAAAAGATCAAGACAAACTGATAACAACACAGATTATAACTTCTGTATGTTTATCAGGGTTACTAGGTGGTTATACACGAGAGATTTTCAATAACTTTCTCACACAAACTGACCAAAATGAAGAGCTTCGATTAACCATTACTAAAGTTTGGCTGGTATTTATTTCATTGCTTGGATCGGTTTTTCTTTCCCTAGTCTTTTTTTTACTGTTAAGGGCCGGGATCCTAAAAAGTGATAAAGTAGATACTTTTAACATTTATGGAGTTGCCGGAATTGCATCCGTGACAGGCTATTTTTCAAACAATGTGATTAATAGGCTATCAAAGCTTTACAAAACTATTTTTGAGAAATAAATACACTTAACAAATACTAAAATGAATATGCGAAAAGAGCTGTTTGAAGGGACAATTCGAAACCAACTTTTCAGTGCATTTAGGCACTTGGCCGCATACTCATTTTAGTTGGACGTTGTGGGTAATACTCGGCAGAACTCAAATTAAATGGATAACATACTTGAATTAAGGACTATAAGTGAGTTAAACCAGTTTTCATTCTTTATCCCATCATATCAACGAGGATATAAGTGGACATCAAAAGAGGTTGAGGACTTATTGAACGACATCAACGACTTTAAACAACGCCAAATTGATGGAAACTCGGAGGACAAAACTTGGTACTGCCTCCAACCTATTGTGGTTAGAAAGATTGAAGGAAAGAACTCTGAATATGAAGTAATCGATGGACAACAAAGACTTACCACAATCTACCTAATTCTTCATTACATTAATCAAGATTACGTTGAAAGTCGAAGGACTAAGCTTTTTAGTCTTAACTATCAAACTCGGTCAAATACAACTGACTTTTTAAGCAGCTTGGATGAGAATCAAATTAATGAATCAAATGTTGATTTCTATTATATTTCGAAAGCTTATCAGACTATTTCCAACTGGTTCAACCAACATAAAATAAACTTCGATAAGCAAAACTTCATTTCGAAATTCACCATTTATTCCAAGGTGATTTGGTATGAATCTAAAAATGAAAATCCGATTTCAATATTCACTAGAATAAACATCGGAAAAATTCCATTGACGAATAGTGAATTAATAAAAGCACTCTTTCTAAACAGCTCAAATTTCAGCAACACGGGAAACGATGAACTCAGACTAAAGCAACTTGAAATTGCTACCGAATGGGATAACATTGAACATCGTCTTCAAAATGACCGTTTTTGGTACTTCTTAACTGGTCGAAAGACACAAACGAATCGGATTGAATTTATTTTTAATCTAATGAATGAAGAGGTGGACGATTCAGACCCTTATTCAACATTTAGATTTTTTAGTAGAAAATTTAAGAACGGCGCGAAAGACACAATTGATGAAAATTGGAAGTTAGTTAAAACCTACTTCCAAAGATTTGACGAATGGTTCAACGAGAGAACGCTTTATCACAAAATAGGATTTTTAATAGCTGTAAATGCAATAACAATTCAAGACTTATTTATAAAATCGAGCGAGCAATCAAAAAGTGAATTTCAAGAAAGACTAGATCAACTAATTTCTCATAGTATGAGAAAGGTTAATCTAAGTAACCTTCAATATTCAGATAAAGATGAAGTGAGGAAAACGTTACTGTTGTACAATCTCCTTACCATGCTTAGTAGTGAAAAGGATAACTCATATTTCCCATTTGATCTTTTCAAAAACGAAAGTTGGGATATTGAGCATATCACTTCAATTAAGGACGCTGTTCCTGACAAAAACAGAGATGACTGGGTTAATGACGCAAAAGTTTTTATCGACACCTCAAGTAAGGAAGGAACCGATCTTTTACATCGAGCTGAAAATTGTAATGTAAAGGATGAAGATGTATTTAAGAGTCTCTTCGAGGATATTGTATCACATTTTAATTCCGAACTCCGTGATGATGAAATTAACGATATATCCAATTTGACCCTCTTAGATTCGGAAACTAACAGAGGCTACAAGAATGCCGTTTTCCCGTTGAAAAGGAAAACCATAATCAACAGAGACAAAGCTGGTGTCTTCATTCCAATATGCACTAAGAATGTTTTTTTGAAATACTTCAGCGAGTACCCGCCGAAAATTTCATTTTGGACTCAAGAAGATCGTGAGAACTATGAAAATGACCTATATATAGTTTTGAACCCATATCTGTTTAATGAAAATGAATGAAAGCAAATACGCTGGAAAGACACTCAATCTGTTTGAACTCTTAAATGAACAGACAATCCAAATTCCGATAATTCAAAGAGATTACGCTCAAGGTCGAGAGGATAAAAAGGAAATTCGAGAAAATTTTCTTAATGCTTTGCTTGAATGCGTTACGCTAGAAGATCCAATCAAGCTGGATTTTGTATACGGCAGTTTAGTTGACGAAAGATTTCAGCCGCTCGATGGACAACAACGGCTTACCACACTATTCTTACTTCACTGGTATTCAGCAACTAAAGAAAATAGGATTACTGAATCTTCTATCAGGTCTGCAATGCTTAGATTCTCATATGAAACAAGAATCTCATCTAGAGAATTCTGTACAGCCCTAGTGGAAGATTCAATTCAAATAACGGGTGTGGATCAGAAAATTAGTGACCTGATTATAGACGCAAATTGGTTTTTTCTTTCGTGGAAAAGTGATCCAACAATTGATGCAATGCTTAGGACTCTTAATGATATTCATGAGAGATTCTACAGTGTTGAAGACTTATGGAGCAAGCTAACATCTTCCTTAATTCAATTCTATTTCGTAGAGCTAGAGAACATGGGGCTTACAGATGATCTCTATATTAAAATGAACGCTAGGGGCAAATTGCTAACACCTTTCGAGAACTTCAAAGCAGGATTCCAAAAGAAGATTGACGATGAAAATTGGGAACTAAATACTGAATTGACCAAAACATTCGGAGTAAAAATAGATAATGATTGGGCTGACTTCTTTTGGGAGAGTTTTAGAAAAAACAACTCTATTGATGATGCAGTAATTAGACTTATTTCTGCGATAGCCATGATAATCCCATCTGTGGAGCGCGGGAAGTCAGCGGATGAAAGAATTGATTTAATTACTCAACTTCAGGAAGAACCCGCAAGTGTTCGACCCAACAATTTCACCTTGAAGAAATATAACTATTTAGTTTCCTACTTTAACATTTATAATGAACAGGCTATACTGAAGGATTATTTGACTGCAAAGTTTTCATTTCCTATGTGGCGTCATTCACCGAAGGCATCTGTCCTATCAATGATCGTCTTTGATGAAAACACGTTTTCGACCTTACAAAGGAATAGCGCTACTTATAGCCAAAAGGTTCTGTTTTTTGCACAGGCAGAATTCTTTAGAAGAAATGATGAATACGAAGAGGAGAATTACCAAGATTGGATGAGGGTTATTCGAAATATTATTTCACGGGCTGATATAGATAAGGACGGATCCAGGCCAGATATTATTAGAAGTCCTCAATCCTTTGATGGAGTAATCAACTTAATAAACGAGTTAGCTAACGGTTGCTCGAACATTTACGAACACCTATCACACTCACCGGCACTAAAATCACAGTTTGCAAAGGATCAGATTGCAGAAGAAATAGCGAAAGCTCAGCTAATAATTAAGTATCCAGATCTAAAACATATCATTTTCACCGCCGAAGATAATGAACTCCTGAGGGGTAAAATCACCTTCATCTTCCATGTGATTGGTTACGATTATTCAGTTGAAAACTTCGATGTTGACCTCTTCTCAAAAGTGTCAGAAGTCTTAAATCTCTATTTCAACTCTGAAGACAGTTTGAACAATGATATTCGAAGGGCCATGCTAACTATTGATTTAGATGGAACATATGAGTTCTATACATACTGGTGGTCCTATTGGCATGTCGGCAATGCTGTAAAAAGGAGACTCTTCGATAGATTCAGGGAGGTGGAGTACTTTGTTAATGACGAATATTACAGAGAATACTTTAAGAAGTTCGTTCTTCTCTTAATCGACAAAACTCCGATTGAAATTTCAGCAGAATTTCAAGCGAACCCTGACTTCCCTAACTGGAAGAAAAGATTAATTAAAGAACATTCCATTCTTGATTCAGAAAGCAATACAAATTTTATAGCCATTGCAGAAGATAACTCTTACTGCTATCTCTTGAAAAGCTTAAGACCTAGAGATCTTGAAGGAAATATCAAGATTGAATAAAACCCACAACAGACACTAAAATGAATATGCGAACTGAACACTTTTACAGGAATATGCCAACCGGAAGTTTCAGTACTTCTAGCTATCATAGCTGGGCGTTATTGTGAATAGGAGCCAGTCGCAAAAGTCAGAGATTAGGCAACTGGAGTTGAAATTCTTAGCGAATGACTAAACGTAAAACACTTTCCCCGACTTTCAACTTGGTAAGCGAACTTCTTGCTAACCAACTCGCAATCGAACAGCTTAGATCAACTGACGAACTCCGCAACGGA
>JBCCLN010000278.1:0-5294 GCA_039026865.1 Bacteroidota bacterium
AACAGCTTGTCGTTGGATTCTGCCACGGCTTTTCCTAGCTCCAAACTATTCATCCAATTAATTTGGGAGTAACCTGTAAAAGGAAGTATACAAAAGAAAAATAACATTATTTTGCAGGTGTTCTTCATGATTTTAAATTTAATAGGTACTTTCTGCGGTTTCATCATAACAAAGCAAAACGTATTTTTCCAAGATCAGCTTTGTTATAATTTTAACGACCGCTCTTTTAGGAAAATACATCCTTACAAAGATTTCTAAAAATACTTAATCTACAAACTGATGTGCCTAGCCTTTTATATGCATCTACCTTTTGTGACCTCCCGGTTTAACAAAAGAATTAAAAATCTTTTCACTCTCAAATCGCTTCTGCTATTACCAATGCTACCAGTAAGTTGTTATTGATTTTTAGATTCCATTTGACTTATGTACGAATTCTATTGGAAATACTCTTTTTACCTCAATCTTCTTATTATTGTATTCAGCCGGATGGAACTTTAGTGTTCTTACTATATTTAATGCAATGCTGTCGGCTTCAAAACCAAGTCCCTTAATCACATTGGGATTTCTAACTCGACCTAGTGTATCAACCTCAAATTGAACAAATACTTTACCAATATCAAGATCTTTTGTCAGCGTAGTTAGATTCCTTATCACCTGTTTCAAACTATCGACTGACCCGAATAAAATGGGTGGAGTTTCTGGATCCACCCATTTAGAAGGTGAATCTTGACTACGACATAAAGCTGTTGTCAGAAAAAAAATAATTAGAAAGCTATATTTGGACATGTCAACATTTTTTTAAAATATTAAAAATTGCCTCTGGTTGAAGATTATAATCTATTGGATAATTATAACTTGGCTGATCTATTTTAAATTGTTCTACAAAATAATAGTATCTATCTTGAATATCTTCCCAACTTGGATACGTTGTGAAATCATCGGTAATGACCGTCAACCAGATGAAATACTCAGTTAAAACTGACGAACGCTTTGAAATCATCGGTAATGATCGTCAACCAGATGAAATACTCAGCTAAAACTGACGAACGCTTGAATGTCTTACAACATTCTCCACCATGTGTTAAATAAATCATGAAAAAATTTCGCTTCAAATTCTACGTTTGAGCGACCCAAGTTCGAGTATTGCTCAAGTTTGCCATAATAGACATCTTGATACGCATGGAAAAATTCTTCAGCAAATGTGGTTTCATTGATATTTGATTTGCTGTTAAAATAGATAGTCTTCCCAGAACCGGGAATAGTCCACTAGATGATGATGAATTATTACTAAGACTATTAACAAAATTTATACATCATTCCTTTTTAAAAGGGACTCGAAGGAGTTGTTTAATGGCAATTGCCTTTCCTCCTTTTTCTGAGGGACTATATTTCAAGCGTTTAACTATAACCAAAGCTATTGAATCCGCCTCAGGACATAAGCCCTTAGCTAATGAAACATCATTTGTACTACCATCTTCAGAGATAGTGAAGCGTACAAAAACCCTACCATCTACATCACAATTTTTTGGTAAAAAAGTTTCCCTACTAATAGATTTGAATAAATTGTCATATCCGCCAATTAATTTCGCATTTTTCTCTTGCGCTAGACCGCCTTGACAAGATGTGATTGTAATAAGAAACGGTATAATTATGAACTTCCTCACAATTAGACAATCACCTTAAATATTCTATTCTTCTTTAGTAAAGTATATAGGTATTGATCTCATTGTCTCTATTGGCTCGCCTTTGTATTTAGCTGGTATGTATCTCAAACTTCTGACAATTTCGATGGCAATGCTGTCTTCCTTAGGACACAATCCTTTGGCTACTTTCACCTCAGAAATTTTAGCTTCTTTCGAAAGGAGAAAGGTGACAAATACACGCCCTTCATTGGCACAATTAGATTTGATTGTTGTTAATGGCTTGATTACTTTATATAAACTATCATAGCCCCCGTATAATTGTGGCGCAGTTTCATAATCTATATATGGGTCGGACTGTCCTGTACAAGTCTGCTGGACAAAAAACGTTAAGAGAAGAATAAAGTAATATTTACTCATTATTGACAATCATTTATGTTGAATAATGCGAGTGGTTTGCCATTATAATCGATCGGAAAATCATATTCGGGTTTATATTCTATAAACTTTTCTACGAAGTAATAATATTTTTCTTCAATATTATTCCAAGATGGCATCTGAGTAAAATCATTGGATATTTCACTTATCCATTCAAAATATTCGGGAAATACATCTGGATGTTGTATAGCTATACAACACTGCCCTCCATGCGACAAATCGTGGTATAATTTTGCTTCAAATTCTATATTGGACCTACCAAGGCTTGTAGGAAGATTACCATAAAATTCATTTTGATATAAATGAGAGAACTTTTCACCAAATATGGTTTCATTCATGTTTGATTCACTGTTTCTGACTTATTGTCAAATCATATCGAACCCATAATCAATGGATACTTTAGTTTATCAGATAGAGCATAAATTCTATAACTCAGTGTTAAAATATATTGGTAAAGATTTCCTAACAACTATCTGCTGACCATTCCTAACTGCTGGTTTATACTTTAATTTTTTAACAACTTCAAAAGCAATTGAATCAGCTTTTGGGCATAACCCACGCGCTATTTGTATATCTCCTGTTTCACCAAGTTCATTCACATTGAAGTCTAGGTAGACCTTACCTTTTCGCTCACAGGTATTGATCATGTTTGATTGGCTTTGAAGGGCTTTAAACAGACTATCATATCCACCTATGAATTCTGCATCATGGTTTTCTTTATTTTGTCCTGAACATGTAGTTACAACAAAAAAACAAAAGGGAATTATTAAGAAGAACTTCATCATTGACAACTGTTTAAGTTAAAAATGGCATCGGGTTTTTTACTATAGTCTATTGGATAATCACACTGAGGTTTTTCCATCACGAATTGCTCAATAAAATAGTAGTATTTCGCGGACTTATCATTCCAAACGGGCACTTTGCTATACTAATCGGTAATATTTCTGATCCAATTAACGTATTCCTGCTGAACAGTAGGATAGCCTTTTAGACTGAAATCCCCTAAATGATTCATCAGTTCCATTAAAAAAATATAATCAGGATCACTTGGGCCACCTTTATAGGATCAGCCCAGTCAGCAGGGGGATTGGTACCACAAGATTCTGCTACCCATGTATCGGGAAATGGTGTAGACGAATAACCGTCATTGCCATTCACTATCCAGCCCCCACTTTCTATCCTGCTATCCATGGGTACAGAGGTATGAGAAGCATTGCTGTTTTTTCATATCGTTTCGAGCTGCTCTGCAATGGCATTGATAATCACTTTATCTGTATCACAATCATCAATTAATGTGCAAACCCCGGCAGAGTTTCTAGCATAACCATCCGCGCATTCAAAAGCACACCGCCCATTGATTATTTCCATAAATGAAGGACAATGACACAAGCCGTTGGGACCGGAAGTTTCGGAAGGTCCGCTGCCACCACCTACTCAAGGTTTGGGTCAGGCCCGAAAATAATCTCCGGCTCTTCGCATTACATCGTTGAACCTTCTTAAGTACAGGTAATAATAGTCCCGGCAGGTTCGTTTTTCTATCTGGAAGCTGCTTTAAAAATAATACTCCCAAAACTGGCTCAGATCATTCTTTATAACTATAAACAATGACTTCGGCCCAGTTCCATACCTATCATCAAATTCAGGCTTCTTAGCCCAAAAAACGTAATAGAAATTATCCGTTTTGTAAAAATACATCTGTTTGTCTGTACCAATTATACTTTGATTGATGTCGTCAAATTTTTGATTACTTGAAATAAAATTTTGCAATGAATTACAAGCTTCTTCATCTTCTAAAACAGCTATTTGATCAACAGTTTCGTTAATTGCTCCCGTTTCTATTCGCGAATTCTGTCTGTCAGGAAGCGTAAGAAATAGCTTCACACTAAAGTGTGCAAACCTGCTTCCACTGGTACAAGAACTAGTGGTAATCGGTATTCTTTGCGCATTCGCATTCAGCATAAAAAATAAGCTAATGCTCATGATAAATATCTTTTTGTTAATCTTCATCTTTTATCATTTAATATCCACATCTACTGTATTCAGCAATGCCAACACTATGTGTAAAGTCATAGCTGTAGATTTTATTACCATCAATTACATAACCCTTTACAGAGAAATCACCTAAATGATTCATTAGCTCCGTAAGAAAGAAGTAGTCTGGGTTGCTCGGACCGCCTTTATAGGATACTTCTCCCTCATCTCCACAAGGTACTTTAGTATTTTCTCCCACATAAAAAGGATGAGTATGAATCATCCCAACCAGATCTGCTGGTATATCATCAGACCAGTCAGCAGGGGGATTGATACCACAAGGTTCTGCTACCCATGTATCGGGAAATGGTGTAAACGAATAACCGTCATTGTCATTCACTATCCAGCCCCCGCTTTCTATCCTGCTATCCATGGGTACAGAGGTATGAGAAGCATTGCTATCTTTCCAAATTCTATCAAGAGCAGCTTCTAAATTATTAATAAGTTCATCGCCGGTGGAGCAATCCTCATTCTGCACACAACTATTACTCGCAGTCCTATGGTATCCAGGACCGCATTTCAACATACATTCTTCGCCAATCTCTTCCATATGTGAGGGACAATAACATCCTCCATTAACACTTGGAAGGTAACCGTCATTGCATTCAAGTAATATACATCCTTCGTTTTCATCATAAACCATACCTGGACCACACGTATTTATACATCTCCCTTGCTCATCAGCAAAGTAGCCGTCATCACACTGCACCGGACCTGTTAAACTAGAGCCCTCACCTGAACCTCCACCTTCTCCGCTACCGTCTCCAAATATAAGCGGAGGTTTGTCGGCATAATATTCACAATGTACGGTGGTGTAATCCAACTCACAGTCATCCGGCCCCACCCGTACCGTGCAGGTGTAATGGTCTACATACCAGCACTCTACACCGTTCGTTTTGCCGTTGGGGTTGGTTTCACGCTCTTCACTCACCAGTTGGTAGTTCCCGTCTTCAAAACGATACCCCACTACATACTCACCCACCAGGTCATGCACGGTGACCAGTCCATTATCGAAACTTTTGCCTTCACCCAACGCTACGTTGATCAGGTACAAGTTTTCTCCTTCCGCGTTATCTACGTAAAGCAAATAGGTACCTAGGTCCACATCGGTTTCCACACCGTCGAATTGGCTTATCCTCCTGTTTTCTATCGATACCGGGATTTTAAGGAAAGGCAATTCGTTGT
>JBCCLN010000279.1:0-5247 GCA_039026865.1 Bacteroidota bacterium
CTCAAAAAATAACCGAAGGAAAGCGCTTTGTAGATGCAGGTTACCTATCAGCTAAGCTGGTGGAGAACCTCATTGAAAAAGGACGTTGGCTGATGAGTAAGATTCGAAATAACATGAAAAATAAGCTCATGCCCATAAAAGATGAGTTCCTACTGAAAAAAAGAGCGATTATTGAAACCATCATTGATTTCCTCAAATGCATCTTTGATCTTTGGTATACCTGTCACCGCGCTATTGACAACGACTTCAACCATGCAATGGCTTGCTTGGCTGCTTATCAATTCCTTGACAAAAAACCTTCCATCTCCATAAAAAATAAAAGAGAAATGGTACTTTCTTTAGCCGATTTCGCCGACGTTAAATAAAGTATTTTGATAATGAAAGTATCAGGAAAAAAGATCATCTCAAAAATTGAGAGTGGGTTTTTAGAGGTGCCCTTAATTCAACCTTTTAAATTGTAAGTCCTTCAACCGGTCAAGAGAAAGGCTAAACCCACAGACCTTTCCTTCATTATATTGAAACTTCATGGTCATCATATTGACGTTATTGTTCATCCAAATCTCTGAGGTTAAAGGGTGAAAGTTGTTAAAATATTCACTGTCGAAATCACTATTGATGATGCCGTCCTCATCAATAGTTAAATTGAGAGTAAAGCCAACATCTTTTGATAGGTAAGGGCCTGCTAGATGTTCCAGACTCCTGGTAGGCGGATAGAAATCTTCGGCTCTATGGAATATTTCCGTTGAGCCATCATAATTTATTATTTGTAGGGAATCCCTTTTTTGATTGAACTGATAAGTTTTTCTACCGGAAGAGGTTGAAGATACAAATACATTTTTATCACTTTGAAATGCAACAAAATTTTCGCCTTTTTGATAATTAGTGATATTCAGAGCTGAATCTGTAAAACTAATCTGAACTACTTCATCGAAGTATTTATTTATGAATTTTTCGGTTAACTTATCTACGTTGGATTTCAGCTCTGTTTCTACTTCTATTTTTTTGTAACTATCCTCAAGAAGGATATCTGCAATGGTATAGTTGTTATAAAAGAAGTCCCGGTCGTCAATATTTCCGAGTATAATCACGAAAAAATCTTGATCGGGAAAAATGAGAATATTCGAACGGAAACCAAAATGAACTCCGCCATGACTTATTGTGGGCAATCCATGATGATGGAAATATTGTAATCCATAATTATAATGTCCCCAAACAGGTTTTTGTGTTAACGATACACTCCCCGGAAGCTCTCTGTTCATAAGGGCCCTGACCCATATTCCTAGATTTTCTATTGTAGTAATAAGACCAGAATGACCAATGATTAGGTTAGGATTGATCCTGGGCTCCTCAACCTTATGATCTAGGTTATATCCATGAGCCATTTGTTTTTGATCTTCATCCTTAATATTTGTTATGAATTTACTGTCATTCATTTTTAATGGATGGAATATTTCCTTGCTCACAAATTCAGAAAAACTCATTCCAGTCACTCTCTCAATAATAATTGCCAATAGAGCATAATTGGAATTGCTGTAAATGTAACGTTCGCCCGGATTGTTGTTCAGGTCATTTTTAACTTCTAGTAAATCAAAGAAAATCTCCTGCGAAACGCCATTTCGTCCATCCATACCCGCTAGTTCTTCCAGGTATTGATACTCAGGGATACCACTGGTATGATTAAGTAAGTGTTCTATCGTAATAGGTTTCCTGTAATTAGGCAGTTCAGGCACATAGTTAATTATCTCATCATCTTTTTTAATCAGATTCCTACTTTCAAGAATAGCTATGGCCATTCCTGTAAATTGTTTGGTTATTGAAGCTACATGAAATTGGGTTGTTATTTGAAGGGGTATGGAGTCGGAAATATTGGCCATCCCAAAAGCTTTTTTGTAGATTACTTTATCATTTTGATAGATCAATACTGTACAACCGGGAGACCCTCCATTATTCCATTTGGAGAACAGTTCGTCAATTTTATCATATTTGGGATTCGCGTTTTTACATTGGTTCAAAAGAAGAAGGGTTCCAATTATCCAGGTGACAGCGAAGGCTCTAGAAATCATAAAGTGAAGATTTAACGAAGTAATGACGAGTTGTATTCCCGAAAGTTTCCCGGTAGAAGAAATAAAGTGGCAAGCACTATCCCTTCCGAAAGCAAGAAATCGCGGGTTTGTTCAGAACCGAACCTGGCGCATGGCAATACCCACAAGCATTTTTTACCGACTGTTGTGATCCGTTTTTACGGTTTCCGGTTGGAAGTTGAGCGTTTTGAAATAGGCTGATAATGTTTCTGGCAGTTAGCATGCATTATTCACCACAAATAGTGGTGGTTTGATTTAATTGATTTACCGTATGCCCCGGTCTTGATGTAAACCAAAATAAGTTTTACAAAGAATTCGATTATCTGATTGAAATTAGCTGTGTATCTTTTTCGCTTCACTTTAGATGCAAGTGTTGATTGATGAATAAAACAGAAAAAGTCGGTTTTGTGGTCCGAAAGCTAGAAGGATTATATCCTCAGGTTCCTCCTCCACTAGATCATTACAGCCCTTACACGCTACTTGTAGCGGTTTTACTATCCGCGCAGTGTACTGATGAACGGGTAAACAAAATAACTCCCGGATTATTTTCCAGAGCTGACAATCCATTTGATATGGCTAAGGTCCCGCAAGAGGAAATACGAGAGATCATAAAGCCTTGTGGACTAAGTCCGATGAAATCGAAGGGTATTTCAGAACTATCCAAGATTCTGGTCCGTGAATATGATGGAGAAGTTCCGAATGACATTGAGGCGCTCGAACGTCTTCCGGCAGTAGGTCATAAAACTGCTTCTGTGGTAATGTCCCAAGCATTTAGTGTGCCTTCTTTTCCTATTGATACGCACATCCATCGGCTCATTTACCGGTGGGGGTTGTCAACAGGTAAAAATGTAGCACAAACTGAAAAAGACTGTAAAAGGCTTTTTCGTAAATGCCTTTGGAATAAGCTACACCTACAGATTATTTTCTTTGGAAGACAATACTGTCCTGCAAGAGGTCATAATCCCTACGAATGCCCGATCTGCTCCAAAATAGGTAGAGCCCCAATCTTTAAAGATTTCGATCTTAAACCTGCAAAAAAATAGTTAATTTAAGGGCTATTGAAAACAGTATTAAGCAATAAACTTATGAACAATCGGTTGATTCTACGTACTTTCATTTCAGTCACAATTATGAATGTCGCATTGATTTCTTGCGACTTAAAAACATCGGGAAATGAAGTTGAAAGCGTAAGTACTTCTCAAACACTTGAAATGATTAGGTCTGAAAACAACGTGGTGGTCCTGGATGTCAGGACACCTGAAGAATACAGTGCAGGTCACATCTCCACCGCAATCAACATCAATATCTATGATGAGGATTTTGCAAACAAAGTAGGCAAGTTGGATAAAGACAAGACCTATATCGTACACTGCGCAGCTAATGTTGAAAATGGCCGCAGCCATAAGTCTATACAAATTATGAAAGATCTTGGCTTTGCTAATCTGATGAGCATGGAGGGTGGTTTCGCTGCTTGGTATAAGGATGGATTACAAGTGGAGAGCAATTAAGGGCGCCTCTAAAAACCCACTTTCAATTTTTGAGATGATCTTTTTTCCTGATACTTCGTTATCAAAATACTTATTTAACGACGCTAAACTCCGTTTTTGACGTCTTGTCTCAGGAAAAAAACGCTACCTCAAATTCTTGAACTGAGTTTTAAGAGGTGCCCCTAAATATGATGAGAAATCCGAGTTAAAAAAGAAGAATTAAGAAGGAGATCAGATTCCTGGGAAGTAAGTCAGCCGGTAGAATCACCATTTTGTGGTCTAAAATCTAAAGTCTCTTTCAAATAGCTGATGATCAATCGATGGTTATTCATACCTCTGTCAATTATTTCTTTACCTAACTATGGTCAAATTTCCATCAAAAGCCACTACTTAAAAACCTACCATTGCCATCAAAATACGGGTTGTAACGCTTATGGAGATGATATAAAACAGGACTTATTTATTCGATACAATGATCAAACACTCTTTTGGACCAAGAGCATTTATGAAGATTGGAAGCGTTCTGAAATAAGGAAGGTAAGTGATAATTACATTATTTCACTTGAGGATGAATTGTATTCGTTTGTAGATTTAAAAAGGGGGACAATCTATTATATTGATTTTTTCAAGGATGCCTATCATACTTGGGGTTTTGGTCCAGACACAGTTCAAGTGAAAAATAATGTATTAATGATGATGAAGCTGCTCAAAGATCACCGTACTCAGAAAGATGTCATGCAATTTTTAATTGATCAGATAGAATAAGCGTTGCATTGAAGTTTTATCTTATTTCTTCTTCACTGATTATTTGTACTTTCTCCTATAGTCAAAGCCAAATTACGATTCCCTACAGCACATACTACGAATGCGACCAGGAATATGGATTGTATAGAGAGAAAGGTGAGTATGTATTGACCATTGAATACGATGAGGATACCTTACGATGGAGGGCAGATGATGCTTTCCAGCTAGATCTTTGCGAGATTAAGAAAAAAACAGAAAAATATATTGTAGGTCTTTCTGCCGATGGTACTCGCGTATTTTATGAAGTAGCCGACCAGAGGTTTTTCTATCTAATCAGGTGGGAGGCAACTTATACAGCGTATGGAATAGGAAAAGGGTCTTTGGCTTTGAGAGAAACCGTGAGTCATATGATACAAATAATTGAAAGTGGCGGAAAAGAAGAAGATGTATTAGCTTTTCTTATTAGGCAGGCAGCATATGATTTTTAAATAGTTTAAAAAAAAAGAGAACTTCAACATAATAAGGTTTGAATAAACAAAATATCCAGGTGATAAATCACTAAATGGAGCAAAAAGTCAATGGATTGACCATTTATCTTGCTTTACTGTTTAACCCGAATTTTAAGACATTGTAAAAAGTGACATAGAGCAGCTAACTTCCCGTAGCAGCCATGCAAGCCTATGAATTTAATGGTGATTGGATCCCTACCCGCATTTTGGATGGAATGTAAAACCCTAATTTAAAAATAATCAGGGCTTTGAAACATTCATTGGAGATGAAGCATCGCACTTAAATCCCGTATGGAATTAATGTAAGTACTAAAATAGGACTACCGACCACCAAGAAATCACCCACGGCCACCAGAAAATGGCTTCCGACCACCAAGAAATCACTCACGGGCACGAGAAAATGGCTGCCGACCATCAAGAAATCAC
>JBCCLN010000280.1:0-5241 GCA_039026865.1 Bacteroidota bacterium
AAAATGGACAATATATTATTTTATGAAAATCATTTTCTTTAGTTTATTATTTCAATAATAATGATAATCAAATTCATTTTTAAAAATAATATTTTATACAGGCAGCTGAATAGTAACCGGTATGGCTTGCAGAAATTCCGATAGTTTTAGGTGTGCCGAGAAGTGAAAGCTCGGAAAGGAAGTTCTTTCACATGCTACGATTGAGGCGGACGGCTAGTCATGGAGGTACGGCCCTCCGAAGGTGGCTTAGAGGAGCAGCCTTCAAAGACTTGCCATCCGCCCACTCCATGGTGCTGCCTCAGAAACGAGGCGGTATTGAGCGGTTAGGGGAAAAGGTCCGCTGGTTAGCGGATCAGGTAGGAATAAGAAAGATGAACGAAAGTGAACCAATGTTGGGTATTGATTTGGCCAGGCCACAATGATTAAATCCTTCCTTTTGAAGAGTTTGGTCGATAGTAATAGATGCAAAATGATTTAAGAATTCGAATCGTTTTTTATCATTGACTTATACCTATTTTTTAAAACTAATCCTACGTCTAATTTTTACTAGTTTTACAAGGTATCTTTTTATAATCTGTGATTTTTAATTCATTATTTTGTTGTTTTTAAACTATTAAAGAATTTAGTTTGGATTTAAAATGATTAATTACGACATAGGTATAAGCTATTACTTTTTCAATCCAATGGATAGAATGGGATGGCTTTGATATAAATTCGCGAAAATAAAAATAGAATGGCCTCCCAGCTCAGGAGGCTTTTTTTATGTCTAATGAAAAAAAGAGTAGCGATACAGGGTTTAAAAGGAAGTTTTCACCATGAAGCAGCTTTGCTATATTTTCAAGACAAGTTGGAATTGATAGAATGCGAAACCTTTAATGAAGTCATTAAAGCTGTGGTTGATAATTCTGCAGATTCAGGTATTATGGCCATTGAGAACTCACTAGCAGGGTGCATCATTCCTAATTACAATTTAATAAGGCATAGCGAAGTAGACGTTATTGGTGAGGTAGGTTTGAGAGTCAGACTTAATGTTTTGGCGGTGAAAGGCACTTGTTTTAGAGATATTGTTGAAATACATTCTCATCAAATGGCATTGAGACAATGTGGTTCCTTTTTTTCGAACTATCCACAACTTAAAATTGTAGAAGCATTTGATACTGCAGGAAGTGCAAAAAAAATTGCACTTGAAAATCTCAAGAATATTGGGGCCATTGCCAGTCCTCGTGCTGCTGAAGAGTATGGGCTTGAAATCATAAAACAAGGAATTGAAGATAATGATTTAAACTACACTAGGTTCCTTATTCTTCGCAAAGAAGGTACAAACGGAATCGAAAATCCTGAAAGAGTGGAGGTCTATTTTCAAACCTCAAATGACCCAGGTTCTCTCGCAAAGACACTAACTATAATAAGTGGGTTAGAGATTAATCTTTGTAAATTACAATCTCATCCTGTGCCGAGCAAAAATACGTTATATGGCTTCTTTGCGACACTTGAGATTGACGAACCAGCCCAGTTATATGATCTTAAAAAGATTTTGGAAAGATTAGCGCTCACTTTTGAAATCTTAGGTACTTACAAAAGAGGAGAGACGCATGGTTAACCAATTGATCTCTAAAAGACTAGGAGGAATAGAGGAATATTATTTTTCCAAAAAGCTAAGAGAGATTGCGGGGCTCAAAGCGCAGGGAGTGAGTGTATTCAATTTAGGAATTGGGAGTCCTGATATAAAGCCCCCAAAAGAAGTGGAAGAGGCCCTGATCAACGGCTTGAGTGATTCCAATTATCATCAATATCAACCGTATAAAGGAATCCCTGAGCTTAGAAATGCTTTCGCGTCTTGGTATCTACAACATTTTTCTGTTGCGCTAAATTCAGAGACCGAAATTCTTCCGCTGATTGGATCAAAGGAAGGGATCATGCATATCTCTATGGCCTTTATTGACCCTGGAGATCACGTGCTGGTGCCAAACCCCGGATACCCTAGCTACTACAGTGCGTCTATGGTGGCAGGAGCAGATTTGGTTCATTATGCATTATCCGAGGACAATCATTATTATCCCGATTTTGACGCTTTAGAAGCCGAAGACTTATCGAAGGTTAAAATTATGTGGGTAAACTATCCACATATGCCCACAGGAGCTGATGGAAACGAAAAGCTATTTAACAACCTGTTGGAGTTTTCAAGAAAACACAACATTGTGATAGTCAATGACAATCCTTATGCGTTTATTTTAACCAGTGAGCGGCATAGTATTTTAAAAAACAGAAATGAGGATGATCTAGTGCTAGAGTTAAACAGCCTTTCAAAAGCACATAATATGGCTGGTTGGAGAGTAGGAGCACTGGCAGGAAACAGGGACCTAGTGCAGGCCGTGCTCACCTTCAAAAGCAACATGGATTCTGGTCAGTTCAGACCGATCATGCAAGCGGCCATTGCTGCTCTGAAGCTACCAGCCACCTGGTATGAAGCGTTAAATAAGGAGTATGGAAAGCGAAGAGAACTCGTCTTTAAAATAGCTAAAAAACTTAACTGTACATTTGACCCAACTCAGGTTGGTATGTTTGTTTGGTGCGCTATTCCAAGTAACTGGGATCACGCGGAAAAATTTGCCGATCACTTGTTATGCAAGTATCGAATTTTCATACCTCCCGGAACGGTCTTCGGATCAGAAGGCAAAAAATATATTCGGTTTTCACTCTGCAGTGATACCACTATTTGGATGGAAGTACTAAGAAGAATTGAAGAATAAAACACATAAAATGAATCTCAAATCAATTGAATTATTTAAAAAAAAACGACCAGTCATAGTGTCTGGTCCGTGCAGTGCTGAAACCGAGGAGCAGACACTAGAAACCTGCCGAAGGGTGGCAGCAACGGGAAAGGTAGACGTTTTGAGGGCAGGCATCTGGAAACCAAGGACCCGACCGAATAGTTTCGAGGGCATAGGGACAGAGGGCCTTAAATGGATGAAAAAGGCCAAAGAAGAAACCGGGTTACTTATTTCCGTTGAAGTAGCCAATTTCAATCACGTCTTTGAGGCGCTAAAAGCAGGGGTAGACATTCTTTGGATTGGAGCCAGAACTACTGTGAACCCTTTTTCTGTACAAGAAATCGCTAACGCCCTTGAAGGAACAGACGCGACTGTTTTTGTGAAAAATCCCATCAACCCTGATATTGAACTATGGACGGGGGCTCTAGAGCGATTAAACAAGGCAGGTATCACTAAATTGGGAATGATCCACAGAGGATTTGCACAGCATGGAAGCAGCATTTTCAGAAATGAACCAAAATGGCAACTCGCCGTGGAAATGAAACGTCGATTTCCTGAAATTCCCATGTTGTGTGATCCCAGCCATATTGCAGGAAATCGAGAACTGTTGCAACCTATTTCGCAGCAAGCCTTGGATATGAACTATGAAGGACTCATGATAGAGTCTCACATTGATCCAAACAATGCATGGAGTGATAAGAAACAGCAGATTACACCAGATAAACTGGGCGAGATGCTGAACCATTTCACCATCAGAAGACCGGAGGTTCCCGACGCTGAACTCAACGAAAAACTTGCAAGATTAAGAAGACAAATTGACATGGTAGATGATGAATTGCTGGAACTTTTAGGCAAGCGAATGAAAATTGCGGAAGATATTGGAGAAGTAAAAAAAGAAAAAGGAGTAACCATCCTTCAAACTAACCGATGGGAAGAGATCATCGCAAAAGCCTCCAAGCAAGGAGCACTACAAGGACTCTCGGAAAGATTTATGGTCCGTTATTTGAACGCAGTTCACCAAGAGTCCATTGATCACCAAAATGAAATCATGAATCAGACCACGTTAGAAAGCAATTAACGGTCCTTTTTAACTTTCTCTTGCAGCAAATGATCGAACTACTTCAAAAACTGGAAGATAAACTTGAGGGACTTTCTTTGGGGCAAGAGCCTGAAAACCTGTATGATCCTATTCGATACATGCTCTCACTAGGAGGCAAGCGTCTCCGCCCTATGCTTGTATTGCTCGGTTATGGATTAAAAGAGAATGACTTGGACGCTGTGATAGAGCCAGCCCTCTCGGTAGAGCTTTTTCATAATTTCACTTTAATGCATGATGATATTATGGATGAGGCGCCACTCAGAAGAGGGCAACCAACGGTGCACAAAAAGTGGGACTATGCAGTGGCAATTTTAAGTGGAGATACGATGATGGTCAAAGCCTATGACCTGATGTTAAAAACCCCTTCAGATCGTTTGAGCGAGGCAATTCAGAAATTCAACAAATGTGCTGTGGAAGTATGTGAGGGCCAGCAGTTTGATATGGATTATGAGAACCTAGAAACAATCACTGAGAAACAATATTTAGAAATGATCCGGTTGAAAACGGCGGTGCTCCTAGGTTACAGTTTGGAATATGGGGGCATCCTGGCTGGAATGGATGAGCGTCAATTAGCAAAGCTCAACCAAATAGGGGAACAAGCCGGAATAGGTTTCCAGCTTATGGATGATCTTCTTGATGTCTACGCTGATAAAGCAAAGTTTGGGAAGCAAGTGGGAGGTGACATCGTCTCTAACAAAAAGACCTACTTGTTGATTAAGGCACTGGAACTAGCAAATCCATCTCAAAGAAAAGAGATTGATAGATGGCTGGCGGCTACTGAGTTTGGTGTGAGAGAAAAAGTGGATGCCATCAAAAGTATTTATGAAGAAATAGGTATTGCTGAGCTTACTCAAAGAAAAATGAATAGCTACTACGATGAAACTTTTAGTCTTCTTCAGGATTTTGAAGGAAGAGAGGAGGGGAAAATTGCATTAGAAACTTTTTTTGAGAAATTAATGAAAAGAGAGCGATAATTATCACTCGATAAAATCAAAGTCAAACACTTTTTGCATCAATTTAAAATGTCTATTCAGTGAGAAAATGGGGAAATCATTTTGTAAAGCTTGTTGCAAAATGATGAGGTCTGAAATACCTATATTATCCTATATTGTGTTGTTGATACCATTCTGAAGGTTTTTTTCATATCCTTTAACCCACCTTATACCCACCTTAAGCAGCCTTCTTTAGGGCAGCCAGTTGTTGTTCAAGGCTTTTAATTCGTTTTTCTTCAAATTTGGTTTGGTTTAGCCGAAATATTTCGGGATTAAACGCTTCTTTTTTAGTCCTCATATGAAAGTAGATGATCGCCATTTTACGAGCCATCGCACATTTAGCTGCTTTGGGCCCTAATCTGGCTTTGAGCCTGCGGTA
>JBCCLN010000281.1:0-5219 GCA_039026865.1 Bacteroidota bacterium
CAGTGAATCCTTTTGTCAAATCAAAGTTGAATATATCCATATGAACCTTGTAAGAGCAGGTATTGTAGAGAAAGAAGAAGAATACCTGCTAAGTAGCTGTGGTGATATTTATGGAGTTCGTAAAGGCCTGATTGATTTGGAACAATTATAGGAGATGAATATCTCCTTTCATCTATCCTTCGACATGCCCATCGGAACATGTTGAATAGCTTGAATAGCTTGCTTTTGCGCTTCTGTGAGTGGATGATTTCTGACCCCTGGCATGGCTTTTATACCTATAGTGGCTTTCATCATTCTTTTTAGTCGATCTCGCATGGGTATCCTTTTGCCGCTTCTTATGGGGGTTTTTATTCCATTGCTCAGGGACCTTTCCTTGCTTGATTTGTTTGTTTTCTGCTTTGGTGTTACGCTGACCAGGAGCTTTCACAAAAGATGCCTTAGCAATTTTTCCTTTAAAAACGTTCGTGATAAACAACGTCTTTAGTCTCATCGATGAATACATACAACCAGTAATCCCCAAATAACACCACTAGCCCGAACAAAAGTCCGAGCCTTAGGTGTATTTTGCTTATAGCGTTCTTAAAATATCTATGAATGAGTATTCTTCGATTATATATCTTATTACCACAAACGGGCAATAGTTCGAAAACTTCCACCACTCATTCTTGTCACTTCCGTAAAATCATTAAATGAATCCTGGCGTAAAATATATTGATTACCAGAGTCGTCTTCCGCCATGAAATGATTAATATCGTCCATTTTAAACCAGAAAACAGACCATTGATAGGAGTTGAAACTTGCAAATGGTTGTACTTCCTTTGTAGTTAAATCTATGCTTACAGAAAACGCTTCTGCAGAATATATATCCCATCGGTCATCGAAATTTGATGGGAAAGTGTAGCTAAGGTCCCTGTACGTTAAAACTAATTTATTATCATAAACAAAGGATACCTGCATTAACTTACTTGGAATAATTTCTTCAAGATTTAATTTAAAATCTTGGTCGAATGTGCCATTTTGATTAAACCGTAATACTGTCCAAGGACTGGGTATAGTAAATGCATCAACATTGAAATATTCAAGAAAACCATTCGCAGAATTTGGCACAACATAAATGTTATCGTTTTCATCCACCACGAAAAGATCTTCAGTTCCCAGTAAACGGTCATCTTGGATGTATTCTAAGGTTTTTGTGGTCAAATCAAATACAGCGACCATAGCACCTCCCTCATGTTCGTGTTCGCAGCATTGATCATCCCAAAATCGTATTGGCATGAGTAGTTTGTTATCGTGAAGGTATTTTGTCCATTCTTTTATAGTGCCCTCAGCAGCAAAAGATGCAATAGGATTTGGCTCTACATTATATGTTTCGGTAATTTCCATTGTAGAGGGGTTCCATTCTACAATGACACCTTCTCTAAGAAAAGTAAAAAATGCTTGCGTTTCAGAGACAAACAGAGGTGGTCCCACATCATTGCCATCAATCCCGGTAGCGGCAAAACTTACTATTCCTATTGTGCTAAATTCAAAAGTAGATTTATCTACCTCCCATTTGGTCATGGTCGTCGCGTCTCCATTCCACGTGTAAGGATGCTCACCATATGAGTATATTCTACTATTAAACCCTAGCTCAAAAGACTCAGAAGGATTGGCTTCAGAAGGAATTTCAGGATTTGCGCTCATATAGTAAACCCTGCCTTGTGGAGTTTCTAAACGATAAGAATATAAAAAGCCTGATTCTGCTTCAACTTCATCAATATTCGTATCTGTATTATCATCTTCGCTACATGAGAATATCCCGATGGAGATTGCTACAATCAGCAGCATGGTTGCCCATAGTTGTCTTTTGTTTATTCTATTAATTAGATTATAAAATTTCATTTTTCTTAATTTGTGTTTAGCAATTTATTTGATTGCCCTCCTTTGCTATGCTTCGGAGGACAGGTTCGCCCAAGGTTTTCTTGAGTGAACTGACCCGCTTTAATGGAAATGTGTCGTGCTGTGACATGTTTCCTTGTGGGTTCTAAGTCTTTGACTTTATTGTTTTATTTTATTCATAGGCTTTTGGTTTTAGGACTTTGAGATGCTGGTACACTCCGAACCGTAATGATCCCGCAAGGCGTAACCTTCCGTGAGACGGACTAATCGGAGGAGAAAGACCGTAATCAAAAATTGTATTTGTTGCTTTCAGTGATGTTCTCCTTAAAATTGAATGGTTGATTTGATGTAAAAAGCTCTTCCCGGTCGTTGTACCCCGAAAAGGTTAAAGACCTTGGCATTAAGTGAGAAGCGGGTATTAGAGCCAAGCCCACCAGATCGCTGAACATTCATTCCTTCTGTCTGGGCCATTACTTCACCTAGACCGGCAGATTTAAGTTTTACTTCTCGGGTTCCGATCACCTGCACAGACTTGGCGGACAGTTCAAGGACCTGAGCTTCTGACTCAGCTGAGACCACTACCTCTTCCAATTCAGAGGTACTTTCTTCTAGGATGACGGAGCGGGTGAGTTTTTGACCTGGATTAAAAGTGAGTTGAAATTCCTGCTTTTCGTAGCTCACCCCAGATATTTCAATGGTATACATACCAGGTGGGATGTTAGTAATGGTGTATTTGCCTTGGACATCGATTATAGCTCCTTGAGAGATGTCTTTTAGTCGGATGGTAATGCCTGGTATGGGTTCGCTTTGTAAATCTGTGATGGTGTCGGAAAGGGAGGCTGGAGCTCCTGAGACTGAGGATTGAGCGTGACTAGCTATTGCTATACTGATTAAGACTAAAAAACATACCCATTGTCTCTCAAGAAGGGAGTTCAGATGCTTCGATATCGTTAGCAGGTAGTTGATGATAATTTATTTTTAAATCAGGATTATTTGTCTGTTCTAAGGATGGAGAAATAGCCAACTAATGACTCGGGTTGTTCATTTCCGCTAGCCGAAGAATAGGAATAATCCCTAATTTTTGGGTTTTGAGCATCTCCGGACAAATAGTAATGTTTGTGTGATTCCAGTATAAAAGAAGTATCGCCCACCTGTATAATTTTTGTCGAAAATCCATTGTTGTAAAGCTTGACGATACCATCAAATTGTACTTTAAAAGAATCTCCTGAAAAGCTACCATTAGCACCATTCGAACCATTGAAAAACAAGTGATCTGCGGTTAGATCCTCAGGAGCAGGATTTGCATTAGCAGTACCTGCTGAGAATCTTCCACCAAGAAAGGTCACCAAAAGAATACAAGCTGCTGCAGCGTACCTTGCTACGCTTCGGTGTAATGGAACAACTCTGGTATTAGATGAGCTGATATAGCTTTCTAACTGTGGCACCAACCCAGAAAGCTTAAGCAAGGTGTTTTTCTTACTTTCTTCAATACCTTTAAATGATTTGAACCTTGTGGAAGGGTCATCTACTATTTTCAACCACTCCTCAATTGCCTTTCTTTCCTCTTCGCTACATAACCCAGATCCATATCGTCTTAGTAATTCCTTATCGATTTTCATTGTAATCTTCGGTTTTTTTGATAAATAATTCTTAATGATGGTCTATATCTATATAGTCGGACTTATCAGATTTTTTAATACCCCCCTACATGAAAAAAGAATCTCAAATACTTTGTGATGATGAGAATAATGCCCTGATATTCAGCGGTTTGGAAAGAAAAAAAATTATTGATTTTGTAAATTGATTTACAGAGATCACGTCAACCCCATATCAAAATGATCAAGAAGTGGAAGTGTCTATAAAGTTCCTCGCAAGGTCAAAAAGAAAGTAAATCAGGTGCCGGTGGAACGATTACGAATCGAGTATTCTGTGAGATGTTCCCGCAAGAAATTAAGTGCCCTGGTAATGTGCTTATTTACCGCCGCACCAGAAATATCAAGCTTTTCAGATATTTCCTTGTGTGATAACCCTTTTGATCTGCTCAAATGGAAAACCTCTCTACTTCGGGTAGGCAGCTGTGCAATGAGCGTATCCACTTGATTTGCTAATTCACTGTGATATATTTCTCGTTCTGTGGTTTCTTCGTAATGTGGCGTTTCTTGTTTTGTAGTAGTGAGATAATGTTGCAGTTGGTCTTTGCTTCTGAGATGATCAATCAGCTTATGTTTAGCAGCCCTAGCAAGATATCGCTTCCATGAGCCTTTCTCCCATTTTTCTTTGTAGAGATCATCTCTCCTTTCCCATAGAGAAGCAAATATTTCAGATGTAATATTTTCACTTACGTCATCGTCATTCATATAACGAAAACAGTTTTCATAAACGAACTGAAAATATTTGTTGTATAAAGCTATAAAACCTTCTTCTGTTCGTATGTCCGGTTTGTAATTTTCTCGCTTTCTGTTGGATAAAAACATCTACCAACTCAATGATCCATCACAGTTGCTTTCTTAGGAATATGCCATTATCAACTATTAAGAATCGTTTCTAACAGTAAATGTATGTTTCAAATCAATTCACGCCAAGCAATAGATAAGCAAAAGATAGGTGTCGCTCGCTTTTGTTGGTGTTTGGTTAAATATTAAAGGTAGAAAGATTGGACAAAATAATGATGTGGTTGAACATTAGCAAGTGTTGTTTGAGAGGAATCCGAGGTGGGGCAAATGATCACGCTTGTGAATGCAGTGTCGCAATCCAACCTTAAGAGAGTCTTTTATCACCCTGAAATGTTCCTTCTGTAGTTTTACCTCTAGGTAAAATAGATGAATCCTGTTGTAAACTTTGAATATTTTTTATTATTGAAGGTATTTTGAAATACATAGTAAAATTAAACCGAGTAGAACGGCAAGTTTTGAAGATGAATTATTGAAGTGATTTTTGATAACGTATAGGTTGGAATTACCAAACAAATGCTTCCTAAGCATTTGCGAGGGACGGAAGAAGTGGAATTCCGGAATAAAGATCTACACTGAAATACTTCCTGGAGCAGAGTACTTTCTACAGAATATGGAGAAAGCCTGTTCCCTGTTTATAGATGCGATGAGTGATGGCAGGAAGAGCTAAGTCACAAAAAGACTAGGCTCTTCCAGATGTTCCATAGGGCATCTGGAAGCTAGATAGAAAAGGATTTGTAATCCTGTCTTGCAATACGAACTTTAATCCATGGCGTTTGAATACCGGATTAAAGATCAGCACGGATTATACTTCATCACTTGTACCGTTCACCAATGGGTAGACGTCTTTACTAGAAAAGCTTATTCAGATATCCTCTTGGATAGTCTTCG
>JBCCLN010000282.1:0-5123 GCA_039026865.1 Bacteroidota bacterium
AGCCATGTAATGCGAAGTTCCAAACTAGATCTTCGCTAATCACGCCGTGACCTGCGAAGCTTAAAATCAGCATATCATTCACTGAACTCTTTTCGAGTTCTTTTTTCAATTGCAACAGTTGATTTTTTGTGGCTTTTTCATTGGTCAAAACATACTTTTTTATGTTTCCAAATAATGCAGACGATCCAAAAAGACTAGAGATTTCTGTTGCATCTTTGTCAGCGTAGGTTAGATCATTGATATATTTATAGTCGGAAATCCCAACTGTAATTATGTGAAGAGTTGGTAGCACTGGCTTAATTGTCGAACTCACCTTGAAAATACTTGTTTTGGAGTTAACATTATCTTCATCGGTAAGATAGATTTCGATTTTATTAGCACCCGCCCTTAAGGGGATATCTAGTGTTCCTGATACACCCTGATTAGGCTCCAATTTTTTACCCCCTTGACCGTACAATGGTACACCATCAACTATTACATTGATACTGCTAATCATCCTCTTTGCCGGATGACTCGCATAATAACCGAGCTGGAAATTGTCTTTATCGGTTTCTATTATTCTCTGTTTTCCCGTCTCAAAGATGACTTCAGGAATATCCTCTCTAAAAAATCCTTGTTTGTTATATAGTAAATTTTGGATCTCCTTGTCATTATAGCCGTTTTTTCTAAGTCTTTTTATGTATGCACTTTTGTAAGCGTTGATCACTTCATCTGAAGCCTGCTTTCCTTTTTCTAGAATAATATCTGGCCTATTCAGAAAAAGATCGAATGACTTAAAATCATATGTCTTGTTACCGAACCTAAAAAAGACTTTATCGTAAGCACCTTTACTGATGAGATACTGATTGGTAATGGGATCTGAAATCAAGAATGATTTATCATCAAAAACTATAAAGTCGAGATCTTCTGGTTCTTCCTTTTTTGCTGCTTCAAAACTTGTGAATCTTTTTTGATCAACGTTGTAAATGCTTTCATTTGCTACGATTGATGGATATTGGTTTCTTAATTTATCAGTCACCTCAACTTTTAACCTAAGCTTTTTACTACCAACAAATTCCACACTTGTTGAAAAGAAATTGATTGAATCAAGTATCTGAAGGTTTGCATTTTCGAGTTTGTAAAGCATCGTAGGGTAGCCAGGTATGGCTAAAATGTTACCCTCGAAATTTAGACTTGCAATTTTTGACCAGCGATCATCATCGCTGTAGTCTTCAAAAATTACTTCAGAATATTCATTTGTGAGACCATTTTTAATTCCTTCATAAAAGTCTTGATGGGATTCTTTTAAGGGGTGTTTATATGGGTATTTTTCATTAAACTCTCTTTGGATTTTATCCCTTTCTTTGTAATTCTTTTCTTCTGTTATTCTTTTATTAAAGTTTAAAAACTCTTCGTATTCTGTATAAAGAGTTAGAAATTTACGCTGAAAGCCATTTATCAGGGACAAATCTCCTATACCAACGGGTTGACGTAGAATTTTTCCCGAGTTATGAGAAATATGGTAGACTCTTAGGTTAGAAAGCCCAAGATACTCTTGGCTACCTGTTTCATTATTTTGAATTCGATTACGCCAGATTGCGATGCTTCCATTTCGAGATATTATACTTTTATCGAGTGGTATCGTATAAGCATTTTGAGCATAAGATGGTGTTGTTTCGTTCTTTTTCAATTTAACTCCTTCGATGATAGAAGTTATATTACCGGTCTTCATATCAATACGAACAAGTTCATTCTGGTCGCCGTTTGCGGTTCCCTTTTGTCCGTATGCAAAGCCATTCACAATTCTAAAATCAGAATCAGGTTTGCTCGGGAACACAAAATTCCTGACTAGTTTTCTTGTCGTTAGATCAAAAATTTTTGAGTTGCCCTCAGTTAGTGATATATAGTATTTCCCATTTGACGACAAGAAAGAATATGGTAGGCTTTCAGATTTAGAAAGAGTACCATTCTCAAAAAAGTATCCATCTCCATCATCATTACACAGGATAAAATTTCCATCTTCATCAAACCTTAATGGACTTACCAAATAACCAGAATAACCAGTTTTGAAGATTTTTTTTATTTCTGAATCTGAAAATGACATTTTAAAAATTTCACCTTTTTTATTAGAGAAGTATGCGTATTCAGCGCTGGGGGAAATGCCAAGTAGCTTATGTTTATCCGATTCATAGAAAATCTTGTTTTCTTTACTATCAAAAATGACACATCCAATTGCTTCGGTGCCGGTGCTAAGTCCAAGATATGTCGATTTAAGATCGGAGTGAATAGTTGAAAAACCGGAATATCGTATATATCCAGAAGATAGTTCACGAACATACTTATTTAGATCAAACTCAAACTTTTCACCGGAGGCAGTATTATAAACCACTAGTACATGCGGTTTTTTTATATAAGATAAACCTTGATTTTTGGGATAAATTAAGGCAGTTAGGTTGCTATTACCGCGTACACTTTTGAGGCTAAATGGTGCCTTTTTCTGGTCAATTGTATCTCCTTTTAATGTCTTAAGAGCGTAGCGGTTGTCCTGAAATTCAATTAAAGTGGTATCAGACATCAGTTTAATAAAGGAATTCTTGGAAGAATAAAATGGAGTAAGTCCATTTAGGTCATATAGGTCATACCCCTCAGCCAAACCTCTATCCACCAACACGAGATTCCTATCTCCATAGACGTCTTGTACCGTTCCACTTGTTACTTCGATTTCTACTTTTTGTGATAAGGATTCATTGCGAAAGAAGGTAGATACTATTAATAAGGCGAATTTTAGTTTGCGATGATTTTTCGAAAGCATCAGAAGAACTAGATAATATTTTCTTTAAATATATTTAAAAACATATGCTACCCAATAACTTGGGTTGTTATACATAGTGTAAGAGGAGATTAATTTGCGAAAAATTCCTTTTCCACTCACTTACTGTTTTCTCAAAGTCGTGAACTTTTCAAAAAAAAGCTTTTTACTGCAGAGTGTATGAAGTGCTTGAATAACCCTCCTCTGACAACCATAAATATGAAACCCCAACCAATCACAGTGATGTAATATTAGTTCTCATTGGTATAGTTTTTTCAGGACCATCTCAGTGTTTGGCACATAACACTTCTAAAAACAAAAAGGTAATTGAACTGACCTAGTTTCGATTGAATTCAGGCACCAAGTAAAGACATAAAAATTATGATCTGCATAATATTGTCGGTTTTTACAGTATGTTTTTCGTCATTTTTATTGCCTTAACAGGGCTCGTCTGGGCTTTTGAATGGTTTGATAATGGGGTTCAATGGATTGCCAATGGGGGTAAAACCATCAAAAAAGAAAGGGTAGAAGTACGATCATTCCCTACTCCATTCGCTACTACAGATCCTTTAGATGTTGCATATCATTACTTGAAAAATACCCATCCTGAAGCCAAAGTATTTTATTTAAGCATCCCTCAGGACTCAACCGGAACCATCAGGAGTTTTGTTGATTATACAGATAATAGAAAGGACATCATTCTTCAGTTTAATCAATATAATGGAAAGCTCTTGCACACCGGGACTAGCTGGGAAGAGAAATCCAACGGTGAAAAAGTACGCGCATACAATTATGATATTCATACGGGAGCCGTCGGGGGTTTAGTGGGTAAAACCATAGCTTTTTTTCTAGCCCTTTTTTCGGCTAGCCTACCGGTTACTGGATTCATGATCTGGTATGATAGAGAGAAAAAGAAGAGAAGGCTAATGAAAACTGGCGGTACCGGAGGAGCGATGAAAGTGGAAGAAGATACTGATGGGAAAGATCAGAGAATGAATAGGGAAAGTGCGACCTGGCAGGTGGTTCCAAAACTAAAAATTTCAAGCTGTTCAATAAAGGAAGAATCTGGTGGGAATGTTTCTGTTTAGCTAGATTCTTATAAGAAAATAGATCTATAGTTCAAGTGCTAAAGAGTTCTTAAAAAACTTCTTAGTGCAGATTTATCAACTTTAATTCCTTCTTTATAGTGCAGTATATTGAATAAGTAGGAAGTTTTTGTTTGAATAGTATATAGATCAAACTCTTCATTTTCTAAAAAGGATAGTAAGTACTCCTTCATTTGAGGGTATGATTTTAGTACCCATTTAATTGTGCACATCTTCTCCGATTTTGAGTTTACCATATCGTAATAAAACAATTCAGCACTTTGAATCTTTGATATATCCAGTAATGTTCCATCATCTAGTTCAAAAAGTTCATATCCTAGGGATAACGAATTGCTTTCAAATGGTATCTTTCTATTAATAATTTCATTCTCATAATTGAATCTCACATAGAAAAAACGATTTTCATCTAATTTAAATATAGCAGGGTTTGTTTCAAGAGTAGTAGAGTCCAGAATTAAGTAAGGTTTAGAAAAATATGATTCAAAATCCGCGGGTGATGAAATAACATCTCTTTGAAATAATTCGCATCCCGAAAAGGTCAATAGGAGATTAATACTTCCAAATAATAAAATCATTTTCTAAATTCTCATTTCTCATCGTCGGACGTTGGAGACCTTTCGTAAGAGATAGAACCTTGTTAATAACATATTCTCTAATATCACTAACTCTAACTACACCATTGTTATTTAAATCAGCATTCTTACTTGTAATCCCTTCTATAAAAGAGTATGTAAACACCCCATTTTTCCAATCTTCATTTTCCAAAGCGAACTCTACACCTCCTGCTGAAGAGATCACAGAAGAACCTGTACTATTCCTAAAATTGACAAATAGTTGTTTCATGACTTGAAAAGAATTTTCCAATCCGAGGTTGGACTTTCCACCAGCCTGTGATCCAAAGTCAGGGAAAGATCTAAAATGGACGTCGCCAAATTCGACCTTGGAGACGCCGGCAAGCCGAAGATCTTCCCTATCGATTTCACCAGAATGACATGCATCTATGAGAATCAGCCGATCTCTTGCCGGAATACCGTCAATTAGCTTTTCAATATCATCAAAAGTAAAACCATCTTCAAAGGAAGAAGAAAAGCCATGTAATGCGAAGTTCCAAACTAGATCTTCGCTAATCACGCCGTGACCTGCGAAGCTTAAAATCAGCATATCATTCACTGAACTCTTTTCGAGTTCTTTTTTCAATTGCAACAGTTGATTTTTTGTGGCTTTTTCAT
>JBCCLN010000283.1:0-5111 GCA_039026865.1 Bacteroidota bacterium
CCAGATCACACATACCCTCCTAACACGAGACTCCCTACACCAACCCGCCTTTTGCCCCAACTCTTCGTAACACACAATTTCAAAAGCCTCAATTACGACCAGTAAACTACGTTTTTGAAATTCTGAAAGCCTCGATTTGAACTAAAATCCAGTTTTGCAAAAGATTCTATTCAACTACGGTAAATCAATTACTTGAATCGACCCGCCACTATTTGTGATAAATAATGCAGGTTAAGCACTTAGTAAATATGAAAAATGGGGTCTAGTGAACATAAGAGCACATTTGTATTTAGAAATCTGTTTATTTGTAATACTTGTTTTATATGAATGATCCATTTTCTTTGTTTATAGTTAGCCAGAGCTATTTAGTAATAGTCAAATTCAATTAAATCAAAGTCCCTTTAAATTATTGTGGCCTCAACTGGAATAGCAAGAAAGCGTCTTTTAAAAATCGAAAGAACATAAAATCTTAAATATAATAATGCGGAAATTTGAATGACTCTCAAAAAACGAATCATCCCTTGCTTAGACATCAAAGAAGGACAAACTGTAAAAGGTATCAATTTTGTTGATATCCGAAACGCCGGAGACCCTATCGAGCTTGCAAAACGATACGTTAAAGAAGGAGCCGACGAACTTGTATTTCTCGATATTACTGCCACCGTAGAAGGAAGAAGAACTTTCGCAGAATTGGTGGAACACATCTCTGAAGAAATTAATATTCCTTTTACTGTAGGTGGTGGCATCAGCTCAGTAAGCGACGCTAAAATCTTATTGAAAGCAGGAGCGGATAAAATCAGTGTAAATTCGGCAGCTGTTAAGAGACCAGAATTAATTAGCGAAATTGCAGATGAATTTGGAAGTCAGTTTTTGGTAGTTGCCATTGACGCCGGTCTGGTGAACAATAAGTGGAAAGTATTTGTAAAGGGTGGCAGAGAAGCTACTGAGATAAATGCCCTATCTTGGGCTAATAAAGTAGAACGCTTGGGTGCAGGGGAGATCCTCCTTACCTCAATGGAACATGACGGCACAAAGAATGGATTTGCTATTGAATTGACAAACGAAATGACTGAGCTGCTAACTATTCCGGTAATTGCTTCAGGAGGTGCTGGTAAGATCGAGCATTTTAGGGAACTCTTTTTAAAAACCAAAGCCACAGGTGGCTTGGCTGCAAGCATTTTCCACTTTAGAGAAATACCAATCCCAGACTTAAAAAAATACCTAAAAAGTCAGAAGTTAGAAGTTAGAATATGAACCAGCATCTCATTCCTGCCATTATCCAACATGCACAAACTAACCAGGTCTTGATGTTAGGCTTTATGAATGAAGAAGCTTTAGAGAAAACCAAAACCGAAGGAAAAGTCACTTTTTTCAGTAGATCCAAGCAATGTCTCTGGACGAAAGGCGAGACTTCGGGAAATTACTTGAATTTGGTAAGTATCCAAGAAGATTGCGATCGGGATACCTATTTGATAAAAGTCGTTCCGGAAGGAGAAACGTGCCACAAAGGAACCTACACCTGCTTTGGAGATAAAGAACCACAAGGGTTTCTTTATGAATTAGAGAATGTCATTCAAAATCGCAAGAAACATCCGCTCGAGGATTCTTATACTGCCTTATTGTTCAGCAAAGGCACTAAGAAAATCGCCCAAAAAGTTGGCGAAGAAGCAATAGAAGTTGTTCTTGAAGCAATGGATAGCAAAAGGGACTTGCTCATTGAAGAGTCTTCAGATCTCCTGTATCACTGGCTAGTCTTGTTGGCAAATCAGAACATTAGCTTGAAAGAAATAGAACAGAAACTAATGGAAAGACATAGTCGATGAATTTTTTAATTGCTGATTAACTGGTTTTAAACGCGGTATGTAATTGTTCACTAATGGAAAGAAATTGTCATTTGAAGAATGGTACTAGTCACAGGAATACATTCTTCAAATACTTATTTCTAATGTCTCGATAGATATAAAAATCGGAATCAATACTAGCAATTTCCAAAAAACCAGTACTTTCAGAAGTAACAACTAATGAAGCATCTGCGAGGTCCATTGGTACGTCTTTAAACTGTTCGGTTAATCTAATAATCCTTAGCAAATGGCTAGACGTCAAGGAAAATAACGTTAGCCCTCCCCGATGAATCCACTCTAAAAGTGCATGCTGAGCCTTTACATTAAAATTTAACATATGAGAAACTTCAGTAACTACGGGCCAGGTTGTCCATAGTTCACCTTTAAATGTCTCGATAAATCGAATAGCTTTCAGGTGATACCTATCACTTCGGTCAAATAAACCAATGAGTGGGCCTGCATCAATGAGAATGCTTCTCACGTAACTTTTCCTTTAATTGTTTTTTGTAGGTAGTAGACGCATTGGGATTGTTACTCCCAGCTAAACCAAACAAATCTGAACCTAGCTCATATGGAGATTGCTTAAAATCTTCCCTTCTGAAGTATTCTACCAGTGCTTCTTTCACCAAAGAAGACTTAGACATACTCTTCTTTTCGCTGTATTGCTTCAGCCTTTTTTCTAGTTCCTCATCCAATCTTACATTTAGCATATCAATTATTTTTGTAATACAAATGTAATACAAAAACTGTAATTAGTCAACTGGGTAAGGAACAAAAACGAAGTTGGTGAATTGATGATCGATCACGAAAAGGCAGCAAAATTCATCCGGATTTTTGTAGTTCTCTTTGAATACCTTCTCATTTTCTACGACCCCTCGCTGACTAAATTCCTCAAGGAATGAAGCATAATAATGCCAGTCATTTTCAGCTTGAAATGCCTCAATCAAAACCTGACCAATTGGCTGCTGAACCTGGCACATCGGAAAAATCGGATACTTTGAAAACTCCTGTTTTCGTATAGCGTATGAAGCCTCTTTTAGCGGCTCCGCCACTTTCACGAAATCACCAGAAATCTGGCCCAGATATTTAGAATCTAATTCAGGATCATTTTGCATAAACTTATTTTTTCTGTTCTATGATTTAAAGTTCATCAGATTGTCCATTCTTTCGAATAAAACTTATTTTTCCCGATCAATTCAAGAAACATTTACTTATTACAATCCTCTTCAACCAACTTTCCATTTATTTATAAAAGCAACTCCGCATTTCGCTAGACAGGTGGCCCTGTAATTAATTCTAATTGAACTTAAACTTAAGCATTGAATCAATTGATCGGAAGGGCGTAAAAAGAGAATCTTGTTGAGTTAGCTAACAATTAAAACGACATCAGTCGCCAATTTTTTATCCTTTTCTTTGATTCTTCAACAGTCATTAATTAAATAGTACTCCAACCTTTTGTCATGATAAAGAATTTCTGCTCACTATGCTTCTCTCCGAACAACTGACTGAGAGACTCAAACAAGTCGGTTTTTAAGCACAGATTTGAAATCAAAGTCTTATCCTTTCTTATATTGTAGGTAATAAAAGAAATAACAAACATTTAAAGTTTCATAGGTTCATTTAATAGTTTTGAAGAAAGATTTTTTACGAATTTTTCCAATTTGTAACTTAGATGCAACATCATTGCACGTATTCCAATTTTTCAACATTTTTGCAAAAAAGACTATATCGTAAACATAATGCTTGAAGCAATAGATTTATCAAAAACGTATGGGAATCATAAAGCACTTAAAGGTTTGAATCTTACCGTTGCCGCCGGAGAAGTATACTGTCTGTTAGGGCAAAATGGTGCAGGTAAAACCACTGCTATTAATCTGTTTCTTGGCCTTATCAAGCCTTCTGGGGGTAAAGCGCTTATCGGTGGTAAAGAAGTGAAATTAGATTCTGACACCAATCAAATGATTGCTTACATTCCAGAGGTAGTGCAATTGTATGGGAATATGAATGGTATTGAAAATCTTAATTTCTTCAGTAGACTGTCAGGGCATGCGCATAGTAAAACGGTACTTATTGAGCTGCTTAAAAAAGCGGGGTTAAAAGAAGTAGACCATACTAAAAAGCTTGAATCCTATTCTAAAGGAATGCGTCAAAAAGTTGGTATTGCCATTGCGCTTTCTAAAAACGCTAAAATAATATTTATGGATGAACCCACATCGGGACTAGACCCCAAAGCCACTTATGAGTTCACTTCCATATGCAAAGAACTGGTTGGTGAAGGGAAGTCTATTTTTATGGCGACACACGATATATTTAATGCAGTAAATGTAGGCACCCGAATAGGAATTATGAATGAAGGAAAACTGGTGCATACTGCAGATACCAACAATATCAATGCCGACGAGCTGCAACAACTTTATCTCAAAACAATTTAGCAGTGATGATTTAATTAAAATAAGTTAAACCTAACTAAAAAGCTATGCGAATTAATATATTAATGTTGATTGCCAGACACTTCTGGATAAGTGTTTTCAAAACAAAAACAGTTTATTTAATCATAGCCATCATTAGTATGCTTCTGGTGTATTCGGTATACAGTGGAATGAAGTACTATGAGCAGAATCATTTTCGCAATGATCATCAAAAAATGGCGAGACAAAGTTGGGAAGGTAATCCTGATAAACATCCTCATCGGATGGCCCATTTTGGAACGTTCGCATTTCGAACGAAACATCCACTGAGCCAATTTGATTTTGGAATAGAAAGCTTTACAGGTAATGCGATATTTTTAGAGGCACATAAACAAAATACCGCTAATTTCTCTGAGGCTGGTTTTTCCACTGGGCTGCTACGGTTTGGAGAATTGAGCATGGCTTTGATACTCCAAACGATTCTACCTCTTGTGATATTTTTTATTGGTTACTCCGCCATTGTAGGCGACCGAGAATATGGCACCTTGAAGCTGCTATTAACACAAGGAGCTAAATGGAAAGAGATCCTGTTCGGAAGATCAATAGGGTTAACTTGGATTGCCTCCCTTTTCAGTCTTCCCTTCATTATTGTCACACTATTCTTACTACTTAGTGATCATGATGTATCCGGTGATGTATGGGCAAGATTTGCACTGATTACCATGGCTTACTTATTATTTGCTTTTATTTTAAGTCTTATTACTATTTTCATCTCAACAACCAGCGGATCATCCAGGAACGCCTTGGTCAAATTACTGGGCTTGTGGCTTTTTATGACTGTATTGCTCCCAAGGAGTTCACA
>JBCCLN010000284.1:0-5017 GCA_039026865.1 Bacteroidota bacterium
TCTTAAGTAGTTCATGCGGTATTGAAATAACAGAAACCACCTTTGAGACCGCTACCATAGTGAGATATCATGTCTCCTAACCCGAAAAATTTGGGTGTTATTCATAGAGATGATGTAACACGTTGAATATAAAGTAATTGATTTCGAATAAGATGACAAAATCGTTCCCCAAATTTGAGGAACCAAAATCATTCAGAATGAACATTAAACTACGGTAAATCAATTACTTGAATCAACTCATCACTATTTGTGGTGAATAATGCGGGCTAAATAATTCGTGTCTCTAAGAAAGGACGAAAAACACGTTATTGACACCTACAGCGTAGTTTTTTAGAGAAAGAATGAATCGAATCTATATACACTTTGGAATCGATTTATCAGTTTTCAAAAATCCAGAGGAATTTTATATGCATCGAAGGTGAAACTGTGGTTTTTATTGCGTTTTCGATAGAATCTCAAAAAACACGCTCTACGAACTAAAAACATCATTTTTTTTCAAAAGGCACTGTTTTCTTAGAGACACTGATTACGAAAACCTCAACTTTTTTAGTAGGTTTTTATATTTTCATTAGCTTTCGTTGATTATTAAATTAATCTACTGAAATCATGCGAAATATTACCTTTTTAACCTTTGTCTTGCCCTTACTGGTAATTTCTCAGTCTCCGGAAAAAATCTTAGCGAAGGCGATAAATTACCACGATCCTGAAAATAAGTGGTCAAAGCTCCAGGCAACTTTCCATTTTGTAGAAACCAGATCGAAGGGCCCTGACCGGCAAACCATTTTTGAATTGAATAATAGTCTGGAAGAGTGGAAACTGAATCGAGACAATGCGGAAATCTATCAGGTTACCGGAAATCAAACACAAGTAATCAAAGGCGATAAAGATGAAGCTAGAGGGCTTTTACTTCGAAACTATTACCTTTATTTATGGGGACTCCCCATGAAACTCAAAGATGGTAGCACACCAGAAATCACATTGTCAGAAAATGCGAAAGTTGGCAATAACCCAACCAATGTCTTAAGAGTGGAGTATGAAGAAGATACCTGGTATTTTTATTTTGATGAAGATTCGGGAAAACTTCTAGAATATAAATTCTACAAAGATGAAGCAGCGGGGAAGGGAGAACTTATAAAGCTGGAAGAGGAAATACAAGCGAAAGGAATCAGGATACCCCAAAAAAGAAGCTGGTATACGTTGCCAGAGATGGAGTATTTGGGGACGGATGTTTTGGAGAGGGTGGAGTAGGTTTTTAATTCAAACTGGTTAGACATTTTCATTTAGGTCATAGGAACAATAACTATCACATTTAACCCAGATTATTTATCTCAAATAGTAGTGGGTAGTTTCAAGTAATTGATTTACAACAGTTTAATATTCATAATGAATGATTTAATGATTTTTTGATTCCTCCAATTTGGGGAACGATGTTGCCCTCTCATTCAGAATCAATTACCTCCTATTCAACGTGTTACATCATCTCTATGAATGACACCCTAATTTTTTGGGTTAAAGAACTTGATCCCTTACTCTAAATCCGTACAATAGGAAGGGTTATTTGCTTAACAAAAGTGAAACATACTAATTATATTCACGTTTGTTAAGTAAATGGTTTTTTAATGGAATATCAATTAGGAGAATTTGAAGAGCTCGTTTTACTAACGGTAGCAGCCCAACATAACCAAGCTTATGGTGTATCCATTCATGAATTTCTTACAAAAGAAACCAAGAAAAAAATCAACGTCAGTGCAATACATGTTGCACTGAAAAGGCTGGAAAAGAAGGGATTTGTCAACTCACATTTTGGAGGTATTACAGAGGAACGAGGAGGCAGAAGGAAAAAATTCTACATAGTGACAGCCTTAGGCAAAAAAGTGTTGGATGCCTCACATGATTTACGTACCGGTATTTATCAACGCATTCCTCAAATTCAATTTTCAAAAATCTAGGATGGCAGCAATACAACCTCCTAAATGGGCTGTACGTTTTCTGCGATGGTATTGTAAGGAAGATTATCTTGATGAAATAGAAGGAGACCTTTTTGAGCTATATTCAAAAAGAGCCGCCTATATATCACCTAACTCCGCCAGGCTATTTTTCATCTGGAACGTATTACGGTCATTTAGACTTGTCAACATTAAAAAAGCGCAACTATCAAATTATTGGACCATGAACTTACTCAGAAACTACACTAAGATTTATTTCCGCCGTTTTCGACAAGAGATAAGTCATTACTTCGTCAATATTTTTGGGATTACCATTGGGATTACCATACTTTTTTTTGTCCTTATGTATGTTTATGATGAACGTAATATTGACAGTTATCATCAAAAAAAGGACCGCATCTATAGAGTAGTTAATAAAATTCAGGAAGAAGATGGAATGCATCAATATTTATCTGTACCAGGACCTTTAGCTGATGCACTTAAACAAGAGTTCCCAGCGATTGAAGAAACCGCACACCTTACTAACACAGGATCACAGATTCTGGCCTTCGGAGAGAAAAGGTTTGCAGATAGAGAGTGGGCAATGGCTACTCCTTCCATTTTTAAAATATTAGACTTTGAAATCGTAAGCGGAGATCCAATGTCATCTAAAAACCCTGTGAGCATGGTTGTTACCGAAGACTTGGCACAGAGGCTATTCGGCACCACAGATGCCGTTGGGAAAGTGATCGAAGGAACCAATTTCGGAAACGTAGAGGTAATTGCCATAATGAAAGAGATGCCTAGGAATTCATCATACAGATTTAACAATATTTATGTATTGAGTACCTACGAAAATTTTGACGAGGGATGGCAGAGGTTTATTAATTCCTGGTCCGGAAGATTCGCACAAACATGGGTTTTACTCAAGGAAGGTGCGGATCTGTCTGACATACTTCCTTTTAAAGATGATTTCGTTAAAAAATACGTATCAAAGGAGGAGCAAGATCTGGTCAATTTTTATTTCCAAAATATAACCGACATGCACCTCGGATCTGATGAGATGGAAAGAGGAGGCATGAGTCCAAGATTATCCATTCCATACAGCAATAGGGAATTTGTGACTGTTATACTATCATTGGGTTTTCTAGTGATGTTTATCGCAGCACTTAACTACGTGAATTTATCTTCTGTTCAAGCCCTTAAGCGTACCATGGAAGCGAGTATAAGAAAAATCAATGGTGCGAACGGACGCAACCTGATAGGACAACTATTTTATGAAACTTTACTAACTATACTCTTGGCCTATGGAATAGCTTCTGTGTTGATTTTGGTTTTGTTCCCTTATTTCAGGGAAATTTCAAACAAAGATTTTGATTTAAGTTTACTCTATTCAATTCATCTGATTCCTTATCATTTTATTGTAATTATATCAATATTGATTATCTCTGCATTTCTTCCCGCACTTTACTATTCAAGGCTTAAGCGTTCTCTTTTAATTCTTAAAAATGCTTTTACTGGGAAAGGTGATACTTTAAGAAAAGTACTTGTAAGTATTCAATATGCGCTCTCCATTTTCCTCATCATAGGGTCTCTCGTGATATACAGGCAGCTGAATTTCATTCATTCCAAGGATTTAGGTTTTAATAATGATCGGCTTATTGTTCTAGATATCAACTCTGGCGCTGCCAGAAGAAGCTTTAAAGAAATAATAGCAGGAATAAAGAATAATTCAAATGTTGTCAATGCTTCTACCTCCAGTCGCGTGCCCGGAGAATGGAAAAATATCCCAACTGCAAATCTCTCTGCAAACCTTATCGATCAACCTATTGAAGTTAGTCACTATGGGGTAGATCATCGGTGGTTGGAAACCTACGAAATGAAATTAAAGGAAGGCACCAATTTTACCGGAGCCGATAAAACTGATAGTTTGAGCATTATCATCAATTCGAAAACTGCTGAGATGTTGGAATTAGACTATCCAATTGGAGAAACGATCTGGGTTATAGGATCAAGAGATTCTGTTAGGATGAAAATCATTGGTTTGATTGAAAATTTTCATTATGAGTCACTTTACCAGAAAATAGGCCCGGTAGTGATTACAAGCTGGAACAATCATATTCGATCTATTGATTATTTTACTATTAGATATGCACAGAATCCTAAAGAGACACTGGATCACATCGAATCTGTCCATGCGACTTTTGATCCTGAAACACCTTCTGAAATCAACTTTCTGAATGATCAGTGGAAACGATTTTATAGAGCAGAGGAAAGCAGAGCTACGATTACTCTCATTGCTTCTATCATTTCAATCATCATTTCTGCCTTTGGCCTTTTTGGGTTGATCAATTTTACTGTAGAAAGGAAAACAAAGGAAATCGGCATACGAAAAGTCCTTGGTGCTTCCTATGGAAATATCACTCAATTAATCATAAAGGATTACATGATATTGTTATTGATAGCACTATTGGTGGCAGCTCCGGTTTCTTGGTGGTTATTTGAAGATTGGCTTGCTGATTTTGCTTATCGAATCACTCTTAGTCTAAATTTATTTTTTACAGCATTCACCATTGTTTTAGTAATTTCATTTGCTACTGTCCTTTTAAGAATTTTCAGGATTGCAAAGTCAAACCCTGTTAATTTAATAAGGTATGAATAGAAAAGATTTTTTTAAAAGGTTTATAATAACGCTTTTACTTGGCACATAATGAGTAAATCTATAGATGAATTATCAACTTGTATTTTCAATTTTCATTGATACTTTTATTCTGTCTTCTTCCTATTTCCATTTTTGAATTTAAACCCGAATTTCAAGACATTGCACCACTGAGGTGGCCATATAACATAAAACGGCTAAATAAAGTGCCTTTTGTTTTTGATTTTCATATAGTTGCATTTTAGTTAGATGGAAAATTCGGGTGTTATTCATTGAGATGAGGTAATACGTTGAATAGGAGAATCCTTTGAAAAACCCGCCTTTTGGCCCAACTCTTCGTTACTCAAAATTTCAAAAGCCTCATTTACGACCAGTAAACTACGTTTTTGAAATTCTGAAAGCCTCGATTTGAACCAAAAATCCAGTTTTTCAA
>JBCCLN010000285.1:0-5016 GCA_039026865.1 Bacteroidota bacterium
ACGCCTGTCTCATTTTATTCCACGGACAAAAGCATTTGGGAAATCTCAGAAAATGTTAGGAATGGATGAGAAATGATAAGAAAGGATGGGAAATAAAAAAACCTGAAAACGGTGCTTTTGCTGTAATTTCCCGACTTTAATACGAAATTTTTTATCTTATTTCTCATCTAGTTTCTCAACTCCAACAACGCCACGCCATTCCACATGAGAGATATATGAGGCATAAAATCGATCTCTATTGAGCGCATAGGCTAATTTTTGAACTGAGCCTAATCTTTACGGACAAGATTCGGACAAAACCATGTACGTTTCTCAGTTTTTTCTCAGATAGGTTGGGAGAATGATGAGAAATCCTTCTCAACTTTCAGAAAGCTGTACTAAAAGGTGAGAAATTTCTCATCATTTTTCAATGATTACAAATCGTTACTATCTCACAAAATTCTCTAACACTTCACTAGTTATTGAATAGATTTATTTCGCATAATAGACCAGGGCAAACCACAGCTATTCCTTTTTTTGCTTTATACAGCGATGACTTTCGCTTCATATTCATGAACTCCATTATAAAGAGTTGAAGATCTTCAATGTCTATGTCGAGTAACTCTGAATAGCGAAATGATTTCTTTTTTTTGGTATCATAGTTTAAAAATCTATTACGATTCCAATTTGTGGAAGAGGTGTGGAATTTGCTATTTCTTCGACTTCTTCAATTCTTTGAGGTTGGATGATCATTCCTTGCTGATCCCTAGCTAACCCAAAGACCGGAGGTTCAGGTATTTGTTGTGCAAAAACATTTTGCACTTCGAAGAATACATTGAAAGTCCATTTTGCAAAATTCCATTTTTTATCAATCCTAATATCCGTTTGATTGAATGAATCCAATTCTTGACTTCCAAAATTGGAGTAATCAATAATTAAGATGGGATAGGAGTTTTGATCATTGGTTGCTTCTATGTCAACTGGTGCGAATGGTGTAGCGCCTGAAAACCTTACACGACCACTAATTTCCCAGTTTCTCCCTACCTGATACCCGCCAGTAAATGTTAGTAGGTGTCTACTGTCCCAAGCACTAGGTAAATAATTATTTTCATCAAAAGCGGTATACTCACTCCTAAACAATGTGTAGGCAAGAATAGCATAGGATTTTTTAGAAAGCTTTTTCTGATAAAGGAATTCAAGTCCATACGTCCTTCCAAGGCCCACGCTTACGACTGGTTCGTTCCCTAAAACTTCAAATCCTGCTCCAAGATTGGCAGTAGATATACTATCTGTTATAGATAATGGATAATCATTGTAGCTTTTATAAAATCCTTCTACTGATATTCTAGAAGCTTTATTGAGTAGATATTCTATCCCCAAAACGAGGTGATCACTTTGGATGTAATCAACATTTTGATTTACAAATTCACCGTCATTGTTCTGAAATCCTAATATAGTATAAGGAGGAATTTTATAATACCTTCCGATAGAAGCATTAAGTGCCCATTTTTTAGCTTCATCTAGCTTGTAGGAGGCGGAAAATCTAGGGCTTAACGTGGATAATAAGTCATTTCCATCTTCGGTAAAAGAATTTCCATCAGTTCTTAAACCAAAGGATAGACCAAGTCTCTCGTTTAAAAAATTACGTGAGATCTGTGTGAATAAACCATATCTATTGAATGATAGATCTGTATTGAAATTGAAGTCATTTACCAGATCGGTTGTAGCATTGTTGTAGTTGACCCTTTGAAAGGAGAGGCCACTAGCTATCGTCCAATCCCCTAAAAACCTGGTGTAGTTATACCTGAGTTTAGTTTCTCTTTCTTCCGAATCGTTTCTAAAAATGACCCCTTGCTCATTTACATTATCTTCATACCTGATGAAGTCATTTTGCAAATAGTTAGAACTTACGGTCGTCATCATGAAGCCAGGTGTATTTTTGAATCTTTTTTTCCAGCTTACTCCAATGGTATTAGTTCGCTGCTTGATCACTGGCACTTGCTCTAAAGTTGCTTGTTGCTGATCTGTAATATCTGAAGGAACATTTACTGCAAAATCATCTATCGATCCAACTCCGGTCACAATCACATCGTTGTAATCATCAATTCTATGGGATACTTTGTATTGATAATCCCAATAGTCCGGTAAAAATGGTAGTTCGAGTGCCTGAAATAGAAGTTGCAGGTATGATCTTCGCACCGATGCAATGAATGATGTATTGCTTGATTCATTGTCGCCTTTTAATAATGGTCCTTCTACTGTAAAGGCAGCTTCGCTACTGCTAATCCTGAAATTGCGACGAAATTCCCTAGGATTTCCATTTCTTTGATCAAACTGCAATACCCCTGATAGCACATTATCGTATTGTGCGTTGAAGGCACTACTGGATAGTGCAACTCCTTCAAAGAAACTCACATTAAGGAGTCCAATAGGGCCCCCCGCACTTCCTTGGGTAGCAAAATGGTTGATGTTAGGTATTTCAATGCCATCTAGATAATAGACATTTTCATTGGGAGCTCCTCCTCTTATAATGACATCATTTCGGAACCCTCCTACGGATGGAGACACTCCTGGAAGTGATTGAACCGCTTTCGCAATATCATTATTACCACCAGGATACGTCGCAATTTCTTCAGCGGAAAGTCTTTGAATGGATAAAGGAGTCTCCTCTAATTTTTGAAATGGATTTGCCGTAACTACAACATCCTCTAGTTGAGTACTAGTTTCTGACATATCGAAATTCACATCAGGCACTCCACCAGAGCGAACGACAATATTGAATTTTGTGATGGTTTCGAATCCGATGTAAGAGGCCTGAATACTATAGCTTTGAGTGGGCACGGATGTAATTGTGTAGAACCCATTAATATCTGTAACTCCTCCAAGTCCTGTATCTAAAACCCTCACGGTAACACCAATGAGTTCTTCTCCCGTTTTAGCATCTTTCACATATCCCGAAATAGTTCCCGTAGATTGAGCGATACCAGAAATGTGTGTAACTATTAAAAATAGAAGAGCTAAAATTGAATTTCGCATTTTCATCAAGAGTAAGCTTTAGTATTTGATGAATGTGCATGCAAAATTGAGCTAGGACTCCAAATGACTCCCTCACTTATCACTCAAATATTCGGACATTTCTTGCTTTACTAATTTCTTACAAGAAAAAGTAAAAGAAGGCATGAGGGATGATTCAAATCAATTCCTCTCTAATTGATCAAGAATACAAAGAATTTAATCAACCTAAGACTCTCTATTAAATCCCGTTTGATCAGACAAATCTGATTGTACCTTAGCCCGATATTCAGAGGGTTGCATTTGTGTGATCTGTTTAAACAATCTTCCGAAATAAGATGGGTCTGCAAAACCAAGGTCATATGCTACTTCTGAAATGCTCTTTCTTAAATCTTGAAGTTGAACCTTACTATTAAATATGACCAATTCATTTATGTGCTGTTTCGGAGGTTTGTTTGTAGTGGCCTTTACACAACGATTAAGATGATTTTCGGAGATTGATAGTGAGTTAGCATAAAATTTCAATTCTCTCTGAGACTTGAAATTCTCGTACAGGAGTTCTTTAAATAACGATGTGACCTCTGAATTTCGATTCATCTTTGATCCCAAAGTCGGCCAGTTTGTGGATAGTTTTTGAACAAGAGCCTGAAGTAAGACTACTGGAACTATCCGATCATTACTGTTAGAAAACAAGTGTTCAAGAATTAATTCAGAACATTTCGACAACCATTTCATTGTCTCGAACGAAATACTATTTTTTGGTGAAAAAGTGAATCTGTTAAGTACTAATCTTTCCTTAAAGATTTCACTGATGATCGTATTATCAATATGTATGTAATATCCATTCGTATTAGGTAAAATTGACTTAATGGCATTGAGGTGTCCCTCTCTAATAAATAGAACATCGTAAGGCTCCAAACTATAGAAATTATTATCAACCTGTTGCTCGCCACCACCTTCGGTAAATAGTAAGAGAAAATTGTACTGAGTTCTAAATAGGGGACTTGGGGATTTTAGAAAGCGTGTAGCCATCGAAAGCGGATAGATCTGAATAGGCAAATTCTGGAATTCGAATACCCCATTTGATGCCGTCATATTCTTATCTATAAATCCTTCAAAATCAAATATGTCTATTTGTCTATTTCCTTCCATATTTAAGTACAAGTAATTACGAACTATTTGCCCAAAGATTAATTTTTCTTGTAAACATATGCAAAAGCTTGACTGACTTGTTCTAATGAGGTTTTGGCATAGATTGCTGTATACTGGTTGATTTCGATAGAAAACACACCATCGCTAGGTCCTTTGCTAAATTGGCAAGATTTTCAGCAATCTCCTTTTGATAAGGCCTAAAATCAGGTGTTCCAAGTTTTCGTGGTTTTGTCAACACCTTTAAATGACGAAAATCTTACGGTATTGGTCTCATAATCACGTCTCACGAAAACTCACTTCATTAGATGAAACTAATGAGAAATACTTACAAGGAATAGAAGAGAAAACCGCCAGAAAAGCTCATTTGACTTCAGTTTACAGAGACTTTTTTTCTACTTCCTCAACTCCAACAACGCCACGCATTCCACATGCGCCGTATGCGGAAACTGATCCACCAAACTAAACTTTTTAAGGGTATAACCTGCCAAAGCTAGCTGTTCTATGTCCCGCGCCTGGGTAGCGGGGTTACAAGAAACATAGACCATTCGCTCGGCATCCAGGTCGATGATTTTTTTTAATGTTTTAGGTGCTATTCCGGCCCTGGCAGGATCTAAAATGATCGTTCGGATCTTTCCCTTATATTCCGGATGCTCGTACAAAAATTTACCCACATCTGCTGCGTGAAATTTTACGCCCTGTATTCCATTGCGTGCTGCATTTTCCCGTGCATCGTCTATGGCCGATTCAACGATGTCCACACCTACGATTTGAGCATTTTCACTTTTTGAAGCCACAATTTGCCCGATAGTGCCGGTACCGCAGAATAAGTCGAGTACTATAGTATTATCTATGGTCTCCTTTCGCTCCAATGCA
>JBCCLN010000286.1:0-5015 GCA_039026865.1 Bacteroidota bacterium
TAAAACTTGAAGCTTTAAATACCATGAAATCAGAATTTTCACATGTATTTTTAAATATTAAATTTTTATAATATTTCAAATCGTATGTTATACCCTTCGATTTTGATATAACCTTAAAGAGCCTCATAGTTTTCCTTAATTTATAACTATTTGCTATTGATCCATGCTTTTTAAGACTCTTTTTTAAAATGAATTTTAAAAATTGATTTATAAGTTATTTCTTAAAAAGGCTACTTCATTTTGAACGAGTGTCAAGTCAAGTTCACTATTTGGAGTGAATTTGTTTAAGTACTTCAAACGCTCGTGAAAAAATACCATGTTACATTAATCTTAGAGGAAAGAGTTACGCTTAAGAATATCGTCGGTTTCGGCAAGCGAGGAGTTCGGATAATGCGTAACGCCTATTTTGTTACTCAAGGTAGATGAGTCTTCCTATGGAGGAAAAGTGATGAAGAGGTGCCAGCTTTTTTTGTAAGTGACTATCCAAACAGTGGAGAATATACGTAAGAGGTTTACTAGAAGAAGAATTTGAGGTAGCCTTAAACGGTCGACCAACGAGTCGGGGAGATTCAAGTAATTGATTCAGAGTAGTTGAATATTCATACTAAATGTTTTTTGATTCCTCAAATTTGGGGAGCGATGTTGTCCTCTCATTCGAAATCAATTACCTCCTATTCAACGCGTTACCTCATCTCAATAAATAACACCTGAATTTTTCGGGTTAATGCTAAGATTAAACTGGCAGTTTACAACCGCCGATTCAAGAAGGAAACGAAAACTTCTTTACTCCCAAATACATAATTGACTTGACACTAAGGTGGTCGGGTAATGAAGGGAACAATAAGATCATAGTTATCCTCAACCTTTGATATAGTAATACACCAAGTTTCCAAGAATTAAGTCTTCAAAATAGCTCTCTGCATTCCTATTTTTAAAAACTTTGTGATATCAAAGAGAATGTGAAATTTCCATAAAGGGATCAATGCACTAACCGAAAACGGATATAGGTTAGAAAAATGAACGTTTACTTCGAGATCGCGCTACAAATTCCTTTATTGGCAGGTTCATGTAGTTTCTTTATTTACTTATTCCGTCTAGCTTGAATTTTATGTTAAATAAAATCAAAATAAGGATTTTGTTCATTGTTAGTTATGGGTTGTATAAGTCCGTTAGCGAAAAGTTAGCTCACAAACATTTCATTAAGCTTATTTAGTTAAACGTAAACACAATGTCTTGAAACCTATCTTCATCACGACCTTATATTTTGAGCTAACTATACTAAGGATAATGAGTGCCTAAGAAATACCTAAAATTAGGTGAATAAATATGATGCGTTTTCATTTCTTCATTGTAGATAGTTTTTCTCCGTTTTTGTAGGTGATTTCTTCTATTACATTTCCTTTCTTATCATAATACTTCCAAACATTATCTCGTTTGTTTTGGATGTAATTGCCCTCATATTCTACCTGACCATTTTTGTAATACTTGGTAAATGATCCATGAAGTCTATCCAGTTCAAAGTGTTTTGAAATCATAACATTACCAGATGGATAGTATTCAAAAGCAGGACCCGATTTTCTTCCCTTATCGTAATTGATTTCGGTAACACTTTCTCCTTTTTGGTATTCTATTCGCACTCCTTGTAGTTCTCCGTTTTCATATGTTTCAGATAACCGAAAATCTCCGTTTTCTTCCCAAAAAGTCCAGACTCCTTCAGGATGTTCATTTTTCAGTTGTTTTTCTACAAGCTTATTTCCTTTATAAGAAAATTCCTGAATGACAATATCTTGCCCATCATTGATATAAGTGGCTTGCCTCTTTAGTTGTCCATTTTCAAAGTAATCTACACTTTTCCCTGAGCGGTAACCATTTCGATAAGGGTGTTTGCTTTTTAAATCGCCATTACTAAAGTAGGCTAAATAATCTCCGCTTAAACTTCCGTTCTTATAAACGCCATTGGATTTAAGCTGTCCATTTTCATAATAGGTCTTTAGTGTTCCTGACTTATTTCCTCTCTCATTAACAACTTCCATTTCCAGCTGTCCAGAAGGATAATACGTTTTATATTGTCCATCCAGCAGTCCGTTCACATATTCTGCTTCCAGTTTGAGTATTCCTGTCTGATAATATTGACGCGTAAGACCATTTGGCTTTCCATCTTTATAAATGGTTTCTTCTTTTACTTTCCCATTTTCATAATAGCTGAAAACTTGTCCATCTGGTTTTCCATTTTCAAAGTGGGTAGTTCCTTTAATTTTACCTGCTTCATTATAAAGTTTGATTTCTCCGACCAGAGTATCGTCTTTAAAAGTAGCCTCTTGTATTAGCTTTCCATCGGTGGTATATACTTTAGTTACTCCTTGGCGTAAATTGTTTTTATATTTCGTTGTTCGCTGCAAAGTTCCATTTGGATAAAAGTTGATGAATAGCCCTTCTTTTTCACCATTTTCAAAGGAACCAGATATGATTTTATTTCCATGGAAGTCATACATAATGTAAATCCCATCTACTATGGAAGAATCATTCCTCAAAATGAAATATTCTTCTTTGAGCTGTCCTTCTTCATAGAAAGTTTGAATTTTTTGCTTCCCCTGAGACTTAGCAAAATAAAAAATGGCGATTGCCAAAAGTGATAGGTAGATTCGAGGTCTCATCACGCAAAATTTAATAAACAAGAGAAGTTAGCATGAAATGAGCATAAAAATTCGATGGTGAAGCTGTACCCACCGCCGAATGAATCCGTTCGCTGATGCGGATTATTGTGAATTCCATGTATGCGATTGAAAGTAAATAACATACACTATGAACGTACTTTTAGTAGGTGTTGGTTTGATAAATGGTTCTTTTTCCTTAGCTCTGAGAAATAGGAAGGATATTACCTTTGGAGGTTGTGATCTGTCTAAAGAGCATCTAGATAAAGCAAAAAAGCTTGCTATAATCGATCAAGTGTTCGAATTAGAGGAAGGAGTGGGATGGGCTGATTTCGTTCTTTTGGGCACTCCAGTAGATGTGATCAAACAAATGCTTCCAGAAATTTTAGATACAATAAGCTCCGACCAGTTAGTGGTCGATTTTGGATCAACGAAAGGGACTATTTGTAAGATGGTACAATCTCATCAGAATCGTAGAAGTTTCCTGGCTGCACATCCTATTGCTGGAACGGAGCATTCAGGTCCTGAAGCGGCATTTGAAGAACTTTTTATAGGACAAAATTTGATCATTTGCGAACGAGACAGAACCAATAAATCATTGACTGAAGACTTTTTGAGTCTTGCCAAAGCTGCCGGATTTTACTTTACGTTCATGAGTGCAGAGGAGCATGATCGTCATTTGGCATATATCTCTCATTTAAGTCACATTAGTTCTTATGTACTCAGCAATACTGTCTTGCAAAAAGAAAAAGATGGAGAGGTAATTTTGGATTTGGCAGGCTCTGGGTTCGAATCCACAGTGCGGTTAGCTAAAAGCTCTCCCGCTATGTGGAGTTCTATTTTTAAAGAGAATAAGTACATGGTGCTTGATAGTATTACGGCTTATCAGGCTGAACTGGAGGAATTAAAAAAGCTGATTGAAACAGGGGATAATGATAAGTTGGGTACATACCTTGAAGAGGGAAGAAAGATCAGGAAGATTTTGAAATAAATGTATAAATCGTTGACTTTTTTTGTATATCGTACTGAAATACGATATACAAAATGCGTGAATCATTGCCCCGAGGTTTAGTGATTGATTTGAATTAGCTTACTTACTCTAGGCATTAATTTAATGCAGTAGGTACCTTTGAGTGATGCCGATTAAGAGGTCGTCGAAGGCTTGAGAGTCATGGACCGAAGCGGAAGTGACTGCGTAGTGGGTGATGAGCTTACTCTTCGTATTTGACTTTATATGGTCCTTTACCTATAACGTTTGGTTGTTTCTTCAACTAGAGGGTATCTATATCCTTTTGAGCCACTGTGTGCCTGTTTTACGGCTTTTCCCAACCTGCGGGGTTGTTTCCCTGCTATTGCGCATGGGGTACTTCCATTAAGAAGCATCGATCATCTTGCCTTCATGAGCGATAAGGCCATGAGCCTCCAAAAGAGCGGTGAAATGATCAAAAAGCCTTTTGATCCCTCCATCCTACTTGCTATTAAGCTTTTCCGAAAGCGCCAGATGGTTTTGCTGTCAGGGATGTCATAGGCCAAATCCACCCCAAAAAACGTTTGAAACTCATCCTATCCAGTATCTGGAACTCCATGTGGTCATCAGAGAGGTTATAATAACGCTGTAGGATCAAGATCTTGAACATTAGTACATAATCGTAAGGGGGACGACCTTCCTCTCCTTTCGGTTTTCTGCTGAGCAGCGTCTCCAGTTTTGGCCTGAACAGCTCGAAGTCAATGATGGCGGCCAATCGTTCCAAAGGATCATTGAGTTTGCTGAACTTGTTCCATAGGTTTTGTTCGTCAAATAAGGTACGTGGAGCGGGTTGTTTTCGTGATATAGTTAAATTGATAAGTTATCTTGGTGGAAGATCATCAAATTGTGAGTGACTTACGATAAGAGTATCACGAAAAATCTACCGAGTTTTTAAAAGATGCCTTTAATAATTCTAGAATTATTAAAGCCTTCTTTAGGTCATTTTAGAGATTAATTGGACAGTTAGAAGCTTTGCTGTTTTATAACAGTAGACTCGGTCAAGATCATGAAATTGAAAATACTCAAAGAAAAAGAGCGCATAGACTTTTACGTAATTATGGAATCATTGGGTAATCTGGTGGAAGTGGTTTTCATTAACGTGACTTCTTAAGGCAAGCTTGGTAAAGAGCATGAAACTGGACAGAATCAAAGAAAAAGGTATAACTTGAAAATGGAACAACTACAAATCTTTGCGCTTGAAAGGAGGTGTTTTGAAAGCCCGAGGTAGAGAATACTTTGAAATAGTTGTATTTCAGGAAAGCGTATAATTTTTTTTATATGAAAAGCTAATGCATTTTAGCTTTCATCAACCAAATCAATCAAGCATGGGCCTAAAA
>JBCCLN010000287.1:0-5008 GCA_039026865.1 Bacteroidota bacterium
CCTTTGAAAAACCCGCCTTTTGGCCCAACTCTTCGTTACTCAAAATTTCAAAAGCCTCATTTACGACCAGTAAACTACGTTTTTGAAATTCTGAAAGCCTCGATTTGAGCCAAAAATCCAGTTTTGCAAAGGATTCTAAGAGAAATTGGATTTATTAGAAAACCGAATCAAAATGAATTACACCAGGTAACATCTTTGATATAAAACTTAATTGCTTAAAAGTCTCTCAAAACGATCTGAAATGATTGATAAATCCATTCTACTAATTACGGTAGCATTCCTTTTTTCTTTAGATCTTTTTGCTCAAGACAAGGATGAGTTTTCCTATGCTTGTATTTTAGTAGAGAATAAATCATTTTCGAAAAAACTAAATGTGAGGGTTGATTTTGGTGATAGTCCGGAACAAATTGAGGCTGGTAAAGAGTATTCAGAATTATTTAGTAACAAAAAATCTGTCGCTGCTATCCTTAATTACATGGTTAAAAATCGATTTGAATTAGTTGAGACACTTTCAGTAACAGATGGATCATATGAAGGTACTAGCTCAGGGACTTCAGGTATAATATTTATTATGAAAAGGAACGATAATGACAAATAACGAAATATGCATCTGAGCATACCAAATTTATTCATGAATTGTTTCGAGTGCTTGAATATAATATGTTTTTTAAATTGAAAAGTAGAACAAAAAAACTCAATACCATCTATCAAATTTTAACATTCTGCTGCCCATTCAAATACAACATTATTGCGCTTAATTAGAATTTGACATACATTAGTATATATGAGGTGTATAGTTTATATAAAGATAAAATTATTGACTATATATTTTATTGTGCTATCCATACTGTTTACATATCATACCATCAAGCATCAGTACGATTGCATTGAGGATAATAACGATGGATTAGTATATACTCAATTTACTTCTGATTGTGCACTTTGTGATCTTTATCATTGTCAGACAGCTTCGATAGAAACGTCTTTTCTCTATACAGTTGAGCTTCATTTGGTTTCTTTTCTGCCCTATTTTACGGAAGATCATGCTGAAGCTTCTTGGTATCTCAATTTTCTCAGAGGCCCGCCAATAGCCTAAAGGATTTTTCAGATCCACTATACTTGTCTGACTTAATCTATCTCTGTCCATAGACAGGGATTAGGTGAGAGTCCATCCATTACAATTCTATTTTCACATAAACTTCTTTGAAATGTTAGAAGCCATCGACCTATCCAAGAATTACGGCGGCCATGAGGCGCTAATCGATCTGAACTTGTTCATAGCACCGGGTGAAGTATTTTGCTTATTGGGTGCGAACGGTGCTGGTAAAACAACTACCATTAACCTATTCATGGATTTTATTCGGCCAAGCTCTGGTCAGGTTAAAATCAACAACATAGATGTCGCCGCTCAACCTGCTGAAACAAAAAAGTACCTTGCCTATATCCCGGAAAACCTAATGCTTTATCCAAATCTCACGGGTTTGGAAAACCTTGATTACTTCTGTGGTTTGGGTGGTAAAAGCAATACAAAAAAGCAGTTGGAAGAGCTACTGAGCGGATCTGGATTACAAAAAAAATTCATTCATAAACGTGTCAGCAGCTACTCCAAGGGGATGCGTCAAAAAGTTGGAATTGCATTAGCCAAGGCACGAGATGCAAAAGCACTATTGCTAGATGAACCTACATCTGGTTTAGATCCTCAGGCTAGCAATGAGTTTTCAGAATTACTTCAAAATATGAAAGAAAGGGGAGTTGCCACGTTAATGGCAACTCATGACCTGTTCCGGGCTAAGGACACAGGTACTCACATCGGTATTATGCGAGAAGGGAAACTAGAGCACCTAGTGAAAGCAAACGCTGTCTCTTTGAATGAGCTTGAGGAACTATATTTAGAGACCATGAAACTCACTCAATCTGTACTATGATGATTAAGAAAATTGCATTTAAAGAATTCAAAGAAAACCTGCGTGAAGGCAGGTTCAGCGTTTCTACATTGATTGTTTCACTACTATTGCTGATGGGAGTATGGTTAAGCTATAATTACCTGATCTCTGTACAGCAACAACATGCCGAAGCAAAGGAGAATGCTCGCAATATTTGGGTAAGTCAAGACGAGAAAAACCCTCACTCTGCTGCACATTATGGTACTTACGCTTTCAAACCTAAGTACCCTCTATCCTTGATTGATCCGGGAGTTGATAAGTACTCGGGTATTTCGATTTTTCTGGAAGCACACAAAAGGAATGAGTCTCAATATATGGCTGCCTCCGACCAGACAGGGCTTGCACGGTTTGGAGATTTGACTCCTGATTTTATCCTGCTTTTTATCATTCCACTACTTATCATTTTGATTGGATACAATGCTTTTACGCGAGAGAAAGAACAGGGGACGTTAAAACTTCTTAAAGGCCAAGGAATTTCTTTATGGAAACTTATTTTGGGTAAATGGACTGGTATTTTCCTTCCCGTATTGATCATCACTACAATTCTGTTTGTGATTGCCTCTATACTTCTCATGAATGTTAAAGATTTTGGTGAACTTAACTATGGAGTTCTAGCTCTACTCTTTCTTGTTTATCTGACCTATTATGCTGTTTTTATCAATATCACTTTAATCGTATCGTGCACATCGAAGCAGTCCGGGATCTCATTGGTAAGTCTTTTGGCAATATGGATAGTTGCTTGCCTGGCAATGCCTAAAGCTTCTAGCAATCTAGCTGATACTATTTATCCTTATCCAAGCCGCCAGGCTTTTGCTGCAGCGATAGAAAAGGACAAAAAAGCAGGCCTGGATGGGCATAATCCCTGGAGTCAGGCAGCTAAAGATTTTGAGCGAGAGACGCTTGAAAAATATGGTGTGGATAGCTTAAGTCAGCTTCCTTTCAACTTTGATGGCTATCGCATGCAAAAAGGGGAAGAGCATGAGGCGCAAGTATATTTCAAACATTATGCGCAACTTAAAAAAACGCATCAGCAGCAAACCAAAGTTTATCAGGCGTCAGCAGTAGTATCTCCTTTTTTACCAACTCGTTTTTTGTCTATGGCGCTTGCTCGCACCGATTATGGTTCGCATTGGGATTTTGCAGATGCTGCCGAGAACTACCGGTTGAAGCTTCAGGAAGCCCTGAATATGAATTTTGCTGAAAATTCGTCTTACGGAGATTGGGCATATAAAGCTGATAAAACCTTCTGGAAGGATATCCCCGATTTTAATTATATCCCACCATCTTATGGAAAAATTTTTGAGCGTAACTGGAGCAACTTTGCGGTTTTGGGTCTCTGGTTGTTAGTGTCATTTAGTGGTTTGAAATTCTTATCACAAAAGTTATGAAAAGGATGAAAACATCAAGCTACATCAACCGATATGAATTCATTTCTCTCGTTAGACAGAGATGGCTACAGTTTCTGGTTTTAATACTCCTCGTACTTGTATTTTTTGCCGTTTTTAATGGAAAACAAAAAGTTGATCAAAGACGATCGGATATTCAAAGTGCGCAAGCAAAGACCAATCAAAAAGATTCGCTAGGAGTGATTTTGTTGGATTCTATAGAGGCCGGGTACACAGTCAACGTGCCAAGATGGTATATGCCAAATCAGCCTCATGTGATCGGATACAGTTACCCTAGAGTGGCAGCCATGCCACCTGATGAACTGGCTATTATTGCAACAGGTCAAAGCGACATCTATACTCATTATGTTCAGCCTAACTTATACGGAGAGAGCTTTCAATTGAACTACACTGAGTTGTCTAATCCGGTACAACTCATGTTCGGGAGCTTTGACTTGTCTTTTGTGCTGATAAACTTACTTCCACTCATTGTCATTGCCTTTACCTACAACATCCTGTCTCAGGAAAGAGAACAAGGAATATTACAGGTAATTGCAAGCCACCCTGTTTCGTTATATCGATGGTTGTTGCAAAAAGCACTGATGAGATATCTCTTATTGTCTGGTATTCTCATCTTGCTTTTGGTAGGTCTGCTCTCTATGGCCGGAGTCTCACTAGTTGCGGATTTTAGTAAAACGTTAACTTTTATTTTATTGACGCTTGGCTATTTGTTGTTCTGGTTCGTGTTGGCTTGCCTGGTAAACCTGAGAGGGCATTCATCAGCCAACAATGCCGTTTGGTTAATTGCGTGGTGGATTTTATTGGTACTTTTAGTGCCCTCGTCTGTCAATCAAATGGCCAATAGTTTATATCCAGTGCCATCGAGGGCCAGGTTAATCAATGAGTTAAGGGTGGTTAATGCAGAAGCTGAGAAAAAAGCCGACAAGTTATTGGAAAGCTTTCTCAGAGATCATCCGGAGTTGGCGGGTCATGAAGGGGGATCAACGGGTTGGAAAGAATATTTCGCCACACAGGATCTTATAAAAAGTGAAATACAACCTGTCCTGGATGAGTACGAAATGAAATTGCAGCAACAACAAGCTTGGGTAGATCAGTTGCGGTTTATTTCACCTGCTCTGCTACTCCAAAGTTCCTTCAATGAAATCTCCGGCACATCTACCCGACATTACGAAGACTATCGTGAACAAGTAAGCGATTTTTCCCTGATCTGGAGAGATTATTTCCTGCCTAAGATATTTCGTGGAGAAGCATTTACCAAGGTAATGATGGCAGAACTGCCTGAATTCGAATATCAGTCCTCAACAACCCATAAGCTACGTACGGCGAATATTCTGGCGGTGTTCATTTGCTGTTCGGTGTTGCTTTTGCTTGGTGTACTTTGGTCTAGGCAAGGTAAGACCAGCATATTAGCTCACTAAAAATTCTACTAATTACTAATCATATGCTATGAAATCAGCATATCTATCAATTGTAACACTATCAATAACTCTTGCTTTTCCGGCAAGCCTGTTTGGGCAAGCAACTGGTCAATTAGAGGGTATCATCTATTCTCAGAATCAGGAACCACTCATAGGAATCAATGTTTCCCTGGAAGGTTCAAATAAAGGAGGATACACTAATCCGGAGGGGAGATTTGTAATCAAAAATGTTACTCAGGGA
>JBCCLN010000288.1:0-4986 GCA_039026865.1 Bacteroidota bacterium
AGTGTCAACACGGTCTACAGCGTGATCAACTTTTGGGCTTTCTAGTAAGGGGCATCCAATGTCTGGAATGCGTCAACGCTGTCTACGGAGTCAACAATTCATGCCATTGATCGCAGTTGGTGGGCGAGTACCTGAAAATCACGCTCTGCAATTAAAGCAGATACAAACTGAGACGGGTAAAAGCGAAAGTGAGTTGATTAGAGAGGCGGTTGCTTTGCTTTTGGGTAAGACCTCACCTGAGAGCTGCGTGAGTACTAATCGCAGACTCAGCAAAGTAGAACAACAATTAGCCCGCCTGCAACGCATGCTTTTAGCAGAGGTGACGGAAGGATAGCTAGAGCACGCCCATCGCCGCCGCCCGTATTCCCCATAGTTGGGATGAGCAGATACGTGCGATCTCACAAGCAACGGGTCAAACGCCAAGCGATTTGATTAAAGAAGCAATTGGGGTATATCTAAAGAAAATTACTCCAAATGGTGTAGCATCTATGGCAAGGTGGCTTACTAACTTGGAAAAGCAAGTCAGAAAACTATTACAGATAGTCTGACTCTACCAAGTAGAACAACGATAGATTCGACCACAACAAAAATACTCATTGTCATAGGTGGAGCCCACCGCTCTCATCAACAGTAGAAAAGGGGCATCAAACTGCCAAGCAACTTACATTATCGTTGCTCACAACCTACACACGAGCACATATGTAAGAGGCCATCTCTATTAGGCAAAATAAGATTAGAGTCGCTTTGAGAAAAACTATTAGATAAATCCAGAAATGTTTGAGAGACTATATCTTCATTCAGGAGGGTTCTGTTTGAGTGCTCATAAATACCACGGGTAGATGTCAACAACTTTAATTTTTGCTGGATCTGCAAAGCTCTATAAATAGCTAATAAATCAGTCGTATTAGGCTGTACTAAATCCAGATCTAGTATTACTGGTAACAGCAAAAGCTTGTAGCTCGCCCTGAAATCACACAAACTATAATGCTGAATCGATTGCAATTTATGCGATCTTAAAATCCTTTTGGAAATCTGATTATAGCCAGCTCGTATCAATGGCTTCCCTGCTTGATTAGCCACTGTACTCAACGCCACCGTAATACCTATTTGAAGCAAATCCATTTTGGTTGTCTCAAAATAGCGAAACAGACTAATTACACATTGCAGATGCAGGTTGAACTAAAAGAACCAACCCCTGGCGACCTACAACATAAACAACGTCACCTGGCTTAAAATTGCATCCAGAAGTAGCTGCACGAGCTCGCCAAAAAATACTTTGATAACGAATTCTCCATTCTCGGCCTGGATGAATAACTTCATCGACTACCGCCTCAAACTCAAGATGAACGACGCTCTCAGGTACTTTTACGTTCGTATTGATAGACGCTTTTATTTTTTTGGTCCGCGATATCTTGTCACACATTTTCTTTATCCCACTCAATAAACAGACACATTCTTTAGAGAACTTCACGCTCTTTTTAATAAAAGAGTGATCCCGGCTTGGCGCAGCCAGGGGATCGCTTAATCCAACAATAACGACAAACATACTTAATTAAAAACTAAGTTTATTTGCAAAGAACCCTAAATTTTTTAGAGAAAAAATAACTTGCCTAGAGGCTATAAAATTAGGGTCTGGAAAGTTTTTTTAGGGTTGCTAATACTTTCGTTTAAATAGGGGATCTGATATGTTTTCGCTATCTCGAAAGCAAGGAGGTATGCACATGCCTATACCATCATCTAAAAAGCGAGATAGAGATAGGGGGGCACAACTTCAAAATATACGGAAAGAGTTGGGTCTTTCCCAATCTCAAGTTGCAAAAAAAATAGGTGTAACGCCTCAAACTGTACGTAACATGGAAAAAGGAGAAGGATGGAATCAGATCGATAAGTTATCTGCATTATGTAATTGCTTAGGTATAAATATTGATCAATTATCTAATATTGACAAAGTCAAAAAATCAGAAGAAAATTCAAATCCAGAAACCATCGACAATATAATTGAAACTCCACCTATTTCTAAAGAAGAAATAATTGATGTAATTCGGGAGTTCTTAGGTACAAAAGAAGCCCAAATATCTGAATCGATGGTTAAAGAGAATATCGAGTCACATAGTTCTGAGGTTTGAGTAATGGAATTGACCGGAAAGCGATTTTTACTTGACGCAGATCTCCTCATAGAAAGCATTCTAAATCGCCATCAAAAAAGCAATGATTTACGTTCTATCTGGCAATTAATTCAAACAAATAAGCTAAAAGCATATGTCACTGAAATAGGATTTGACCGATTAACAAGTATCATAAGAGCACTATCACCAGACGAAGAGTCAAACGAAAATATATCAGGTATTTTTGATAGATACATTGATATCGTGTATCTTGATCATCATCTCATGCAAAAAGCAAGGGGTTTATTTTTTAAGGACTATGAATCAGCAATTGAAGCTTTAGTTGTACAAAAAGAAACTCTTGATTTATCTGGAATAATTACTCATTTCCCAAATGAATTCAGGAGAAATTATATATCAAATATCCAGATCATAACCCCCTTTGAAATCGAGGAATTTTTTGAATATGGCAAAGAATTAGAAGCATCAAAACCCAAAATAGATACTTTGAATTTTCCAAAGTCTATAAGTAGATATCAGCAATTTTGTTTGCCATCAAAAAATAATTTAGGTGATGTACCTGATATTTATTTAAAAGATTTCATTGGTAGAGAATCAGGGGTATTTAACCTCAGAAGATATCTTCAAGATGATATTTACCAGGTAATTGTTTTAAAAGGAGAATCTGGGCGTGGGAAAAATCATTTTGTTTTAGAAGTTGCAAAATCATGCTCAAAAAATCTACAGTCTAAAAATTATATTGGGCCAGATATATTTGATGCTTGTATCTATGTTAAATCACCCAAATTAAACGGTGATTTTAATTTGGACTATATGGGATATTTAGCTCGTACTATTTCCCATAGTCTTGACGATATATCCATCAATTTCTCATCTCCAGAAAAACAATTAGAATGTATCTATGAAAGCCTTTCAAAAAAGAAAATTCTCATCATCTTAAGCAACCTAGATACGTCAATCGTTTCAGCTAGGGAAATTGACGTATTTTGCAAAGGACTCCCTACTAGCGTGAAAGTAATTATCACCTCTTGTGAAGAGGACTTTGGATTTTATGGGGTTAACTTATCCTCCATGCCCAAGGAAGATGCTACTGACTTAGCCATAAGCATCGCAGATGATAAAGATCTTGTTCTTGAAGAATATGAAATCAATAATATTGTCGAGAGCTGCTCCTATAATCCGCTCTTAATAAAAGCCGCTCTGCTCATCTCAGAGAATTATCCTGGTTGCATTAAATGGGAAACCTTAACGGCGCAAGATACCATTAAAACTCAAAGAGTTCTCAACCAAAAGTTATTTAACTCCATCAGCTCATCGATATCTCGAGAAATTCTCAAGGTGCTTTCATTTGCGAATAACTCCTTTCACAAAGAAATTTTGATTGAATATGGCAAGCTAAGAAGGATTGACTCTAAGAAAATTGACGATAGTCTTGCCCAGTTAAATCGACTAAATCTTGTGTTTGAAGAAAAGGGGCGATATAGCATCAATCCTATTATTCTCAAGTTGATTACATCAGTCAAAAAATGTGGTTCCAGAGATGTCAACCGCATCTATCGAAATCTGACTCAAACCTATATAAACTTTACCGCCCAATATGGTGGCCTCGATTGGGGGGATTGGTATACAGACTACGATCTCATCAATGCAGAATGGGAAAATATTCAAGTCGTACTGTGTTGGTGCCAACAGAACCAACACGATGAACAACTTAAAACCATCTGGAATAATGTCAATCATTTTGCGGATCTATATGGTTACTGGCGGGATCGCCTAGTCTGGCTAGACGAAATCTCTAAGCTTTCAAAAGATAAAGACCCGGCAACCTATGTTCAGTCTTTATCTAGAAAAGCATGGACACTCTTAATGACCAAAGATGAGATGAGTGCAGTTGAGGCAAGCAAAATAATCACAGAAGCCTGGTCCAAAAGGCACCTTGCTCCACATAGCATACAGGTAAGCGTCGCGCATCACCTTTTCTTGTCTCGCACATATAGCGGACGATACAGCGATGCAGCCAAAGTTCTCAAAAGCATGCAAAAAATCATCAAGAACTTGACGGCTTCCGAAAGCATGAATCCAAAAGTTCTTCAACGTTGGAAAGTTAATTTACGTCGAAATCAAGCAAAGCTTCAGTATGAAAAACAGAATATGGTTGCGGCTAAACAATTATATCTGGAAGCTCTAAGGATGTCGCGTGAAATCCATTGGAATCGGGGCATTTGCTACATATATAACAAACTTGCTGATATAGCCATTCATGAAACAGATTTCGATACTGCAGCAAAATACCTTAAGGCTGGTTTGCCCATGGCGCAACAAAATAGAAATAAGCGCCGAGTCGCTGGATATCAAAAATCCTTTTCTCAGTTAGAAGCCGCACGGGGAAATCCCTCTGCAACTCGGCGATGGGCAAGACTAGCTGCATGTCTTTATAGCGGCTTAGGTATGCCTGAAGAACATCCTACGTTTCAGAAATTACTCGAAAATACACGTATGTAATCTATCCTTCAAATTAAAGCGATGCCAATACATCAGCATTAGGCTCTTGCCCAAACACCGACTAATTGCTCAAGATCAATCTTCTCAGTCCGAACTAGCACATCGGGCTGAGGATAACTAAAAAGAACCGAGCAAGTGATACGCCATCCCATCTGTTACCATCTGGGAGTTAAGTTGGCTCTCTGAGCCATCAGCTTTATACTGCCACGGGTGGTACTGATGCGTGTCAGGTTAAGCCTGTGCAGCAGTAGTCAAGGGCTCTAAAGCAGGATAATCAAAGGATAGTGTACTACTGTTGAGGCTGCTCATGAGTCGCCATCGATATGCCCGCAACCCAGATCACATTAGACGACGGAAT
>JBCCLN010000289.1:0-4979 GCA_039026865.1 Bacteroidota bacterium
CATGCCTGATAGACATCCCAACCCCATCTCCTTAATCAGTGCTTCTTTTTCACTTTTTTCTTCTTCGTTGAGCTCAACATCTGGGACGCTATTAAGTCTATCAGCTGTAGATTCGAAGCTTGTAAACACATGCTCGTGAGCCTGTTTTTTCGTATTTAAAAAGTGATTGACTACAATACGGTAAGCCCATGTTCTAAACTGACTTTTGAAGTTGAACTTGCTGAGGTTAATAGTGATCTTAACTAAAGCTTCTTGTGTCAAATCCTCCGCATCCGTAGGATTTCTGACCATCTTCCAAGCTATGTTGTACACATAAGGTTGATGTAGCCGCAGGAGCTTATCTAAAGCGGACTCACTTCCTTTTTGTGCTTGTTTAATGATTTCTGTCTCTTCTTCCTCAATGGTATAATTCTTGGTAAATGGGTTCATGTACTTACGTCTTTTAAGGTTAGACAGCCTAATTCTTAAAGTGTAAAGGATTTAATTGAATTTTTTAAATTCCGTATCTATCCTTCAAAACCTGAAAATGATGTTTTTGGTGCCCTGATGCACAAGCAACGAGTGCACGTACAGAAGCCCTAAAACCATCTATAGAACCCATTTCACGCATACGATCTTCATCTGTATTTTTAATAATTTCTATTAAAAGTGTCCTCGTATCCCTAAACTCTTCCAAAAGATCTTGCTTGGATTTACCCTTCGCAGGGGAGGCAGTCGAGGCTTGGGTATAATAAGGCACGATCAACTCAGCGTCCTCATCCAGAATAAGCTGAATTCGATCTGTAAATATCTTTTCGTAGGTAATTACATGCTGAATAACTTCTCCCACCGTCCATTTTCCATAACCGTATCGATAGGCGATTTTATCTGGTGGAATAGTTGTTATGAAAGACTCCATGGCCTCAGTAGTATTGATCAAAACCTCCAGTGCATCTTGACCTTCATAGGAGTAATCGGCATACAACCTGATTTGTGAATTGAACTCATGAGTAGGAATCAAATCGATTAGTAAAGGTGATGTGGTTTGTTTCATGTTCTTTTGATTTTGACTAAAGGAAGATGTAGTAATAGTTAGTACGAGCAAAAGTGGAAGAAGGAATCTTGGCAGGTTCATGTCACGGTTGAGTTAGGAATTGGATTACCTCACGAAGTTGCTGTTTCCAGTTTTCAAAGTCATGACTGCCATCTGTGTTCAATACTCTTGTATTGTAGTTTTTTGTTTTAAACATGTGATGGATCTCAGCCAAATAGCTCTCGGCATCATTTTTCCCGCTTGAGAGAAAAAGGTTCAGTACTTTTCTTTCCGAAAATGCGATAGATTGATTGAGTTCGCTGCATGGATAGGTAATGGGTGATAGTATGGCGATGTTCTGAAAAGCATTACCCTTAGCTGCAAAGTATGCTGCATTTAGACCTCCGAACGATATCCCAATCAAACCCCTTCCCTGAGGATTAAATGTTTTACCAATTTCGGCCTCTACCTCAGGTATTAACTCCTGTTCGAAAAAACTTAAGTAGGTTTCATTGCAGAAAAACAGATTGTTTCTGACATTTTCGCCCGATCGTTCATCAATACTACCAACAAAAGCATAGTATGCAGGAGGAATCACTTTAGCTGATGTTAGGCTATCCAGTAACAAAGCAAGGTTGTTGTCTAAAAACGACTCTCCATCTGTTATGTAAAAGATGGGCTTTTTTTCTGATTCTCCCATTTCTTTAATGGTTACATTAAAATCGTAACCTAGGGCATCACTCTTGATTTTAAGCTTCGTATCCAAACTAGCATCACAACTAAAAAGGAATAGGCATACGAAAGCCAAACAGAGGTAAAATAATGATCTTGACATAAGAATAGATATTTAAAAAAAGGGAGGGCTTACCCTCCCTGTTGTACATTAGGATTTTGCAGCAGCACTGGATATTTTGGATATCATCTCGTTTATCGACTGATTCATAAATCCTAAAAACTGCTCTTCGGACATGTTCGGATTAGTAATGAACTGATCATAGTTTGAAGTCCAAACCACCATGCTTTTATTGTAGCCCAGATCCACTACTTTGAAGCTGTTGACTAAACCTTTCACAGGCACACCCTCTACAACTGCGTAGGTGTAACTTCTTTCTGTGTCATCAAAACCTACAATTGACTCTTTAAAGAATCCTTTACCATCTGGTGTAGTACAGACTCTTTGCCCTCCTACCCCATGATTTCCAGTCCAATCTACTTTAGCAATGGCACTAGAGTATTTGTCGATATCGTCCATCTGGCGAAGTTTACTCCATACCTTATCTGCTGATATATCAAGTACTTTGGTTACTGTTACATCTGCATCAGACTTTTGTGCCTTCACTTGAGTTATTGCTACAACAGCTACTAAAAGGCTTAACACTAAGAATTTTACTTTTCTCATTTTCTACGATGTTTAGTTTGATTTATGAATAAAAAAATTGTTCTGAAATGATCTTGTTGTCTTCGGTTTTATAGACCACAATTTCTTCCATTTGATTTCGACTACCATCTTGTGCGGTAAAGTCAAAAGCCATCTCGAGAGCGATGTACCTATCCGTCACGATCACCTGATCAGATACAGATTTAGAATGAAGCTCCTTGATATTTCCTCCGAATAGATTGGCCTTCTCCTTCACCTGTTCAATGCCTTTTGCATGAGGTATGGGTGTAAATTCAGGTTCTATGGATTCTACTTTCTCAGAGAATAACTCTCCGTGGATGGTCGCCAAATCTGTATCGATTATGGCCTGTCTCAGCTTTTGTGCCAATACTTGATTACTCATGTTTAAGATTTAAAATGTTTTCAATAAATACTTATCGACTGTTTGATGCATTGTAAAAAGTCGTGTTACAAACGGGCATAAAAAAATCTCAAGCCCTACTAGAACTTGAGATTTAGAGTATGAAAAAGAACACTCAGATCGCTATTGAAAATGCCGCATCAGATCTACATTATTCAAAATTTTAGTCATCACCGTTTCTTTATCAAAATCTTCTTTGAATGGATGATCGCGATAGAGGGAGGTGTATTGCTCATCAAAGCTTTCATCTGCCTGCTCTACATGTTCCTCGACATAGTCTGCTACCTTATTTTTGAACTTGACGTTGAAAACCATATTCTGTGAATCCAAAGCTCCATTTTGCTCAAGTGTCTTGGTTTTCTTTGGGCATCTGCATGGGTTGTCTTTATTGACCAATCCACATTTCTTGTTCATGAAATTGTATAAATCCTTACGTGCTCGATGAAGCTTAATTCTAAAATTTTGCGGGGTTATTTCGAAAATATCTCCACCCAGATTATGGTTAATTCCAAAAGTGTCACCTAATATATAGATAAGGCGTTGCTCCTTGGTTAAACACATCAACATACCCATCATGCAGCCAAATCGCATTTCTTCAGTGAGCTCTTTATAGGAAATTTTTTCTTCTATCGACAGTTCGGCATTCGGGATGCTATCTAGTAGATTTCCATAGTCTTCAAAGGAATTGTAGTGGACTGCTTTTTTCTTTCTTTCTTTTTGCAGGAATTCATTGACAACAATACGGTACAACCAGGTACGGAAAGAACTATTAAAATTGAACTGTGACAGTTTAGTAATAATTATAAGAAGCGTGTCTTGAGTTAAATCCATCGCATCATTGTGATCCCTCGTCATCTTCCAGGCAACATTGTAAATAAATGGTTGGTGTAAATGAATTAATTCATCCATAGCTGTTCTATCACCCTGTTCTCGAATACGGGAAACGAGTGCTTTATTCTTTTCTTCTGAATATTTACTAGATAATGGATTTTTCATCTTTACATCAATTTAAGTGGTTTGATGCAAACCAATTGGCAGTGTTACAAAACGAAAAGAATGTTTGAACTGTGCACTCTGATTTTATCTATTGGAGAAAGGCTAAGTAGTGATAAAACAAATTAGACAGAATAGAGAATCTCAGTTCCAGATTAACTCTGTCACTTACAAGTAAAACCTAAGACTACTGGTGGAAACACAATAATCAATCGTTGTTTTTCACAGGGGCTATCTTTTAAGTCTTTGTAAGCAAAAGTCTCATTTTAGCTCCCGGGAAGCTTCTCACCTTTGGCTGATAGTTCTACGATTTTTTGAATCCGATTCATTCGTGTTTTTTCTGTTTTAGATAATTTCAGCCACCTAAGTACAAAACGCTTGCTTGAGTCATTAATCCCGTCAAAGAATGCAAGTGCTTCTGGTATTTTATTTAATGCCGCATCCAGGTCTTTGGGTTTGATCAGTTTATCAACATCATCCATGAAATTCCATAAGCCATTCTTCCTAGATACTTCTACGGATTTCAGACCAGCCTCGTGCATTTTCTTTTCTTTGGTAAGCTTAGCTACCCGGTCTTTGTAGGTTTTAGCCCAATGCTGGGTTTTCCTTGGTGAAATCAGTTGCATAGTTCGATCGTCATCAAGCTTTCGTCTGATGCCATCAATCCACCCAAAGCACAATAGCTCATCCAATACTTGACTTGTGGAAACGTACTTATCCTTTATTTCCTTTTTGTAGGTGACCAACCAAAAACTATCCTCTTTCTGGTAGTTTTTGGTCAGCCACCCTCTAAGTTCCTCAGGAGAGGATATTTCTACTTTTTCAAAATTCTCGGTCTTGATCATTTTCGATTCAAAAAACTTACCAAAGCACAACTCTTTCTAAGTCATTGATGATAATTTCAACCAAATCTTCACCTAATGGTTATTCATCAACCAAGAACTTCTAAACAAAAAAGTCTTTCTTTTATCAAATCCAATGGTGGAAGGTTTTGAAAATTTTAATAAGTAAGTGTAAATACTTGATTTACTTTTTAAGCTTCAGCATATTTTTTTGAGTCCTCCACATACCTTTTGAGTCCTCCCAAGTCTTTCAAATGCATACTATGAACCCATTTTATGATGTTTCCAAAATAGGCGATTAAAAATGCTGGTTTCTTCAATTTTTCTTTGAAC